>DAOMHE010000044.1:0-14727 GCA_035430785.1 Spirochaetota bacterium
AAGATTTGCCAGCTTCTCGGGTGATGATTTTCTGGCATCATCGACATATTTAATTACTGCTCCTTCACCGCCCGATGCCGAAAAAACACCGAAAGCATGATTGATCCCCTTTAAAGCTGAAACTTCAATTTTAACATTAATTTCTGAATCAACAGAAAACGTAAAATAATCCTTATCCGAGGGAGAGGAAAGCTTTCCTTTTACTTCTGATTTAATATTTATCTCATTAGCTTCATTCAAATTGTTATTAGGTTCAATTTCGGACTGAATTTTACGGGAACAATCCGCCGAAAAAACAATTATCAGCAATAGCAATATATATTTCATCTTCAACTCCATGAATTTCAGATTAACGAATATACAGAAGAAGCGCAAGTATTTTTAATTTGTACGATTAGGTATAACAGAAAACACTATACTTAATTACAATTTATTTTATAAATAATAATCATCATTCCGAAAAAATAGTAATTAGTTATCAATAATATTTTTTAAAACTGAGGATTTACTTAATTATCAGGTTTTTCAAAAAATTGTTAGAAATATATTTGACAATAATCTCCATTTCTTTTTTATGGATATATAAGCAATTGCGGGTGTAGTTCAATGGTAGAACTTCAGCCTTCCAAGCTGATTGCGTGGGTTCGATTCCCACTACCCGCTCATGATACCCCGGTTTTGCCGGGGTTTTTTATTATTAATTTTCTAATTGAATTAAAAAACCGCTTTATATAGCGGCTTTTTAATTCAATTATATATAAAAATTCTTATACCATTCAACAAAACGCGAAAGACCTTCCTCTATTGATGTTTTCGGCTTCCATCCGGTTTTAGAGTTAAGCAGTGAAATATCTGCAAATGTTGCATATACGTCACCCGGCTGCATCGGCATATATTTCTTTAATGCCTTTGTTCCGAGATTTTTTTCAAGAACTTCAATGAAATACTCAAGCTGAACAGGGTTATTGTTTCCGATGTTATAAACTATATGCTTTGCACCGCTTTCGGCGGAATAACCCGGCTTAGGAATATGAGAAGCAACCGACATTATACCGGAAACAATATCATCCACAAAAGTAAAATCTCTCAGCATATCACCATTATTATAAACCTCAATTTCCTGCCCTTGGACAATTTTATCGGTAAATTTAAAATATGCCATATCAGGTCTTCCGTATTCGCCGTAAACCGTAAAAAACCTAAGCCCGCTTGCAGGAATATCGAAAAGATGCGAATAACAGTGAGCCATGAGTTCATTGCTTTTTTTAGTAGCTGCATATAACGATATGGGATTATCAACGTAATCGCTTTCTGAAAAGGGAGTTTTTTTGTTCGCTCCGTAAACCGATGAGCTGGAAGCATAAACCAAATGCTTAACAGGATTGTTTCTGCATCCTTCAAGTATTGACAAAAATCCGTCAATATTGCTTCCTATGTAAGCCGAAGGATTATCAAGCGAATAGCGAACCCCTGCCTGAGCAGCAAGATTTATTACAACATCAAACTTTTCTTTACTGAAAAGCTTTAGGATGAAATCCCGATCAGAAATATCTTTGTGATGAAAACTGTAGTTCTTATTCTTAAGAAGAATTTCATTCCTTGCGGATTTAAGACTCACAGGATAATAAGAATTAAGATTATCGACCCCGACTATCTCATGACCGTCTTTCAAAAGAAGTTTTGAAAGATGAAATCCGATGAATCCGGCAGAACCGGTTATTAAATATTTCATTATTTTGCCTCAAACGTAAAATAAGCGGCCTGAGCCGCTTATTTATTCGCCAAAATCAACATAAACTGTCAATGAGATATTGATTTAATAATTTGTCGAATTTTTAAGAATATTCTGCATTATCGCATCACTGTCTTTTATTCCTTTCTGGTATGTTTCGCCGATGCTCAATATAAGTGAATAGAAATACTCAAGATGCGGAATGTAAAAATCTCTTTTAATATTGTTTCTTATAGGAAATGCAGTTGTGTTTCGAATCTCGCCTAAAGGTTTACTTCCGGTACGTATTTTATCATTCACAGAATGATTAAAAGTCACATCATCGGTTCCTGCAGATAAAGGAGTCGGATCAACAATCGTTATAATGTTTGTTGTAAACTTATTGTTTTCCTTTTCGTATATTATTGATTCTATTTTAGATATACTGTCTCCGGAAAGATAAAGCTTCATTTTCTTTTCTCTGCTTCCATTCAGCTTACCTGTAACTTCATCCTTTAGAATAAAATAACGGGTAATAATAATATAACCGTCTTTTGCCTCATATGAAACCTGAAAAGGAAGAACCGGGATTTCTTTTGCAGATGCAAGATTATATTTTTTAACCGTATCTGCAATTTTTTTTGAAAGATCAAGTATTTGATTATCAAGATCCTTGGCTTCATTCATTAGACTTTCAGACGTAAGAGATTTATCAGTCCCTTCTGATTTTTTTTCCTGTGATTTCAGTGTCGAAAAAGAAAAAACAATAACCGTAAACAATAAACAAAATAATAAACGCATTGAACTACCTCCGGTAACCTATCATAAACTTAAATCCATAAATATCAACTTCTTTCTACAACAATTAACCGAAAACTGCAAGTCTTTTTCAGCGAAGCATCTCCGCTCCTCTTCTTAAAGCATCAAGCACGAACATGGCAGAACGTATTCTTACCATTTCTCTATCTCCGCCGAAATGCATTTTAAAGGTCTTAACATCACCCTTATAATAAAATCCGAAACAAACAGTACCTACAGGTTTTTCTTCGCTTCCTCCTCCGGGACCCGCAATTCCGGTAACTGCAAAAGACGCCTCAACTGAAAACAACTGTGCGCATCCGGCACACATTTCAGCAGCACACTCTTCACTGACTGCTCCGTATTTTTCAATAGTTGCAGGGTTTACGCTGAGAATTCCTGTCTTAACTTCATTTGAATAAGCTATTATTCCGCCGGCAAAAACATCCGAAGAACCCGCTATAGATGTTATCATTGATGAAATCATTCCGCCCGTGCAGGATTCAGCTGATGCAAAAGTTATTTTTTTTTCTTTAAGTTTTTCAATAAGTACACTGGCAAGATTATCAGAATTTATTCCGTATATATACTCTCCAAGACGGTGACGGATTTCAGACTCCACCGGTTTAATCAGCTCTAGAGCCTCTTCTTCTGATGAAGCCTTAGCACTGATTCTAAGTTCGCACTCACCTGTTTTCGCATAAGGTGCAATAGTAGGATTGGAATAACCGGAAATGAGATCCTTTACAGAATCTTCCATTTTACTTTCGCCTATTCCGAACATTTTAAGTGTCAGTGATTTTATTACAGAATCTGTATATTTTGAAAGATATGGCTCTATTTCGTTTTCAAACACATAACTCATCTCCCTAGGAGGCCCGGGAAGAACAATTATGACCTTTCCGTCTTTTTCTACGATGCAGGCAGGAGCAGTTCCCCGGTCGTTTTTAACAATAATTGACCCTTCAGGAAAATATGCCTGACGCATATTGTTCTCAGTCATTGGTCTGCCTAATTTCTCAAAAAATAATCTGAGAGCATCTACTGACTTCTCATCAAGAATCATTTTAAGGCCGAAATACTCTGCAACAGCTTCTTTTGTGAGATCATCTTCTGTCGGTCCCAAACCGCCGGTTGTAATTATCATATCCGCACGAGAAAACGATTCTGAAATTGCAGCTGCAACTCGACCCAGATTATCTCCGACAACTGACTGGCGGTATAGATTCATACCCATCGCGGCAAGACGGCGGGAAAGAAATGCTGCATTAGTATTAACAATATCACCGAGAAGAATCTCAGTTCCGATAGAAAGAATTTCAACGTTCATATTTACCTCAAGCCAAATGACTGAAAATTGAATGATTTTTCAAACATTTTTTACTTCAGCATTTTAACAAAAGATTCGATTATCTTGTAGGGAGACTATGATGATAAATTTCAGCGAGATTTTAAAAAACAGACGCTCCGATGAGCTTCCAGAACATAAAAATTCAGAAAAAGGCAATGACGCCTTTTCTTCACTTTTTGCCGAATCTGTAAAAAGCGCATCCGACAGTCTTAAAAACATTGATGAAAGGGCTCCGCAGGATAATTCAGACGAAAAAAAAATAATTGAAGCAAAAGATAATACATTTGAAAAAATTGAAAATGAAAATTCTGATATATCTGCTGAAAATGAGACTGCAAATATTAAATCCGAAGAAATAAAAGCTTTACCGGTTCAAAAAGAAAACAGCATAATTTCTCCGGAAACGGCTGATTTCAAAAAATCAAAAACCGAAAATAAACAGGAAAATAAAACAGTTTCTAAAACAGATAAGGAAAAGATACATGCTGATCCGATTGCGGAAACACTGAAAACGGCTAATAATGTTTTTCTTTCAATATTAAATAAAAGCCAGTCGCCGAAATCATCGGATGTAAATATTTCCCAATCCGAAAATATTAAAACCGGCGCAAGAGCGGCAAGTGCTTTCAGCAAAAATATTCATAATCAGCAAAGCGGAATTATTTCCGTATTATCAGAAAATATAACAAATGATAAAAATGAAAAACTCTTATCAGATTTTTTGAAAAATAAAAAGTTCACATTAAAAGATAAAGCCAGGGATACTGAAACCAAATCTTCTCAATTAAAAGATATTAACACTACTGAACTAGAAACAAAACATAAATTAAGAATTAACAATAAGTCCGACCATGTAAAGACAGCAAAAGCTGCAGAAAATTCAGCAGCAGTTGAAATATCAAAAAAGAATGACATCAATCTCAATGTAAAGATCAATGAGGAATTGAATACTGCAACAAATCTTTCATCTTCAAACAAAAAAGAAACAAGTGACGGAAACTTTTTTTCCTTCGACAAGAACAGTTCTAATATCAAAAACGACCGTGAATTTAAGGCTGAAATCAATACTGCTTCAAAAACTCCTTTTTCAGATCAATTAAAAGAAATCATTAATAATTCCCGTATAAATGTCCGTAATGATAAAAATGCGGATATCACCATTAAGATGAATCCCGAAAATCTTGGAGATATGCGCGTAAAGATGGAAATGGAAAACGGAATTATTAAAGCCAATTTCACTGTTGCCACAGAAGATGCAAAAGAACTTCTGCTATTGAATATTGAAGAATTAAAAAATTCATTATCATCCGGCGGAATTTCAATCGGCGAAATGAAAGTCAGCGTTAAAAATGAAAACAACGGTGAAAATAGACACTTTGTCCCTGAAAAAAACATCATGCCCGATATAAAAGAAACAACAGCAGTTTACTCTGCTGATTCTTTATATTATGACGGACATCTCAATCTGGTAGTGTGAGGGAATATGCCTAATACAGTTACAAACGCGCCTAAAATAAGCACGAAACTTACGCCTGAACAGATGGCTGAAACAAACCGTGCGGCTAACGAAGTAAATCAGAAACATAAAAGTGAAGGAAAACATTACGGAGAAACCCTAGGAAAGGATTCCTTCCTGAAACTTCTCATTACCGAACTAAGTCATCAGGATCCGACTCAGCCTATGGAAGATAAACAGTTCATAGCCCAGATGGCGCAGTTTTCTTCTCTTGAGCAGATGAACAATATAAATGTCGAGATGAAAAAAATGAACACAAAAGCAGGAATGAATGAAGCTTATTCCATGCTCGGCAAAAAAATTCAGGCATTCGACCAAGAAACGGGAAGAGTTACCGAAGGTGTTGTAACACATATCAGACGCGATCAGGACAAGGTTTACCTGATGGTAGGAAATACTCCGGTATCACCGGATACGGTGAGTGCGGTTTTTCCTGCTGAAGAAACAAGGTCTTATCAGGCGGAAACGCCTCAAAGAGTGATAAACCGCGACGATTATTCAAAAGCAGCAAATGCGTATGAAAACAGCAAAAAGGAATACGAATCCACAAAAAGCGGAGAAAATAATCTCATTCAATTGAAGGATTATTACGATAATAAAACACGGACTGGTTCCGAAAGTATAACAAAATAATTTCTAGCGGAGAGTACCAACTATGATGCGTTCCCTTTTTTCCGGCGTTTCCGGTCTAAAAAATCATCAGACCAGAATGGACGTTATAGGAAATAACATTTCCAACGTCAACACGTACGGATTCAAAACGAGCAGAGTGACATTTCAGGACATGCTCTCCCAAACACTTTCAGGAGCCGCAAAACCCGAAGAAAATGTCGGAGGAGTAAACCCTAAACAGGTCGGACTCGGAATGACAATCGCTTCTATTGACAGAATTTTTACTCAAGGAAGCATTCAGACAACAGGAAATCAAACCGATCTTGCGATATCAGGTGACGGTTTTTTTATGGTTTCTAACGGCGACAAGAATTTCTTCACACGCGCCGGGACTTTTTCACTCGACAGAGACGGCAATCTTGTAAATCCTGCAAACGGACTCAAGGTTCAGGGATGGGTGGCAGAACGCAATGAGGAAGGAGAAATGATTCTCAACTCAAAGGGCACACCGCAGGATGTTGTTGTACCTATATACAGCAAGGTTGAAGCAAAAGAAACAACAGTAGTTAAATATAAATGTAATCTAGATTCAAAGAAACCCGTGCTTCCTGAAAATGCAACTCCTAAAATGATAGCTTCCGCGGCAGTTACAACCAATATCGATGTTTATGATAATCTCGGGAATCCTCATAGAATGACATTAAACCTATGGCATACCGGAGTGAATGAATGGACAGCATCAGCATCAATGAGCGATGCTAACGGTCCTGTAACTCTTGACATTCCCGGAATGGAAGGTGCTAATCAGGAAAATTCATCGAGTAAAATGATTCTTAGATTTTCTCCTGACGGCAGGCTTATCGCAGCCAATGATGAAGGAACAGCCGACGGCATCAACCAGGGAAATATTTTCGCGAATCTCAATTACAGAATTGACGGAGATCCTAATGTTAGAAATATCCGTCTCGATCTCGGCAAATCCGGACTCGTTGAAGGAATAACCCAGTTCTCATCACCTTCTACAACAAAGGCGGTAGAACAAGACGGTTACTCAATGGGTTACATGGAAGGATTTAACATCGACAATTCAGGTGTTATTACCGGAGTATATTCAAACGGCGTTAAACAGGCGATCGGACAGGTTTCAATGGCTGTTTTCACTAATCCCGGCGGTTTAACTGCAGTCGGTGAAAATCTTTTTGAAGTATCCAATAACTCCGGTCTTGCTAATATCGGAGAAGCTAATCAGGGCGGACGCGGAAAGATCGTTGCAGGTGCTCTTGAAATGAGTAATGTCGATTTATCAGATCAGTTCACAGACATGATCATCACTCAGAGAGGTTTTCAGGCCAATTCAAGAACGATAACAACTTCCGATCAGATGCTTCAGGAATTGATAAATCTAAAAAGATAAATTAAGATGACTTAACAATAAAAAAGGACGCCGAGGCGTCCTTTTTTATTATCTACAGTTGAATGTCATACTTTGAAAAATGACACATCGTGCTCAAGTTCTTCAGCCATTTTGGAAAGTCCTTCAACGTTCCCAGCCAAATCATGCGCACTTGTAGCATTAACTTGAGTATTGTCATTAATGGAAGATATCGAACTGACAATTTCACCGATAGCATTTTTCTGTTCTTCAGTAGCAGTTTTGATTTCCTCTGAACGTGTCCTCATTCGAAGTGCTTCAGAATTTACCGTTTCATTTATCTGCAGCTGGCTCTGCATAAATTTTCCAAGATCATTCATCATACCGCTTATTACATTTATATTTTCAATAACTTTCGATATTGTCATATTAGCTGATTCAACACTTGACCGCCCTCTGCTGATCTGATCATTATTCTGCTGAATAAATCTGTCGATTTCCTTTATGCTTGAAGCTGTCTGATCAGCAAGTTTTGAAATTTCATCAGCTACAACAGCAAATCCGCGTCCGGCCTCTCCCGCTCTGGCCGCTTCAATAGCCGCATTAAGAGAAAGAAGATTAATCTGTTCAGAAATATTATTTATAATATCAACAATACCTGTCATTTCTTTTGAGCTTTCAAGAATGCTCGTCATACTGTCAGTCATCGCATGAAGAGAACTTTCGCTTGATTTAGCAGTATGAGCTATTTCGTCAGATATCGAAAGCGTTTGTTCAAGATTCAATCCCATTTCTATCATATTTTGATAGAGCTTTGAAATTTTTTCAATGAACCCCCCCTAGATCTTTAAACTGATCTACTGATTCAACATTGATATTTTCAATCCCTGCAGAAATCTGTTCGATTGTAGCTGTTATTTCTTCTGCGGCAGATGCCTGATTTTGAGCGTTCTCGGAGAACTTGTCAGCAGAAACAGACATTGCGTCAGCTCTATCTGAAAGTTCTGAGGCATTATTAGATATATTTTTTATTATTGAATGAAGATTATCTATAAAATTATTAAAATATCCGGCCATTCTTCCGATTTCGTCACCGCTTTTGGAAGTTATTCTGCATGTCAGATTACCTTCTGAAAGTGTTTTAATTACATCAACAGCATTCAGAACCGGAGCAGTTATTGAACGTGCAAGAAAAAACGCAAAGATTGTACCAATAAAAATAAAAACAACGGTAGCTATAACAATACCCTGCCTCATATTGTCTATCGGTTTGAAAACATTAATTTTATCAGAACCGACAGCCACAGACCACCCTATTTTACCTATTGGAGAAAAACCGAAAAATCTCTCCTTCCCTTCATAAATAATTTCATCATAACCGTTTTCACCGGAAAGCATACGTTTAAACATACTGGCGATATCAGCTAAATCAGGTTTGGTTTCAGCTTCTTTAATAAAATTACGTTTATCGATAACAAACGACCGATCTCTGTGCCCTATAAAAGTACCATGATTATCTATAAGGTAAGAATAGCCATTCGTGCCATACATCATGTTATCTATAAGTAATAAAAGCCATTTAGTATCTATTTGAGAAACGAGTACTGCTGAGGTTTTATTATCATCTCCCCTCACTGGTACAGCAATATACATAACAGTCTTTTTCTCTGGCATCAGTATCTCAACAGTTGAAACAGCAGAAATGCCTGAAAAAGCAGTTTTGACAATTTCATTATCAGCTATACCATCAATTTCAGCGTCGAAAAAAATTGTTCTGCCTGACGGATATACGAAACCCATATTCATAAGTCGAAGACGAGCTGCTTCTTGTTTTAAGACATCTTCTTGAAGCTTCCATTCCATTGACCGAATCTCCGACCGCTTGGCGACACCTTCAAGAGCAGTTATATAAACATCAAGCTTGTTTGCAATTTGATTTGCTCCGAAACGGGCAACAATTGGAGCATTTTCAGCAAGTTGTTTTCTTGCAGCACTATGAGCCTGATAATATGCAAAAAAACCTATTCCGGTAGATACCGGAATTATAAGAAGAATTATTAAAATTGTAAGTTTTCGCCGTATGGAAGCATTTCGAGATTTATTTATCATAACCATACCTAATCATCGCGGGTAAATTAAATAAGCTATTAGTTAAAAATTCCCTGAAAATTAAATTTTCAGGGAATTTTTATATTACTTCGACTTGGAATTCCTTTTTGAAAGTACATCAAAAACGACTGCAGCCAAAACAACTAGACCTTTTACAGTCTTCTGCCAGTTTGCGTCAAGACCGAGATACGACATACCATTATTCAAAACACCCATAAACATTGCACCTACAACTGAACCGCCTACTGTACCAGTTCCGCCGTAAGCAGAAGCACCGCCGATAAAACAAGCACCTATTGCATCCAACTCATATAGTGTTCCTGCAGTAGGATTTGCAGAGTTAAAACGGCCTGCCACAACAAGTCCTGCAACAGCAGCTAGAAAGCCCATGTTCGTATAGGCAAAAAACATAATCTTCTTGGTATCAATACCCGACATTCTAGTTGCCTTGGCATTTCCGCCTAAAGCATAAAAGTGTCTGCCTGGTACCATCTTGTTCGTAAAATAGCTGTAGCCTAAAACAATTACACCAAGAATAACGAGGACAATTGGAATACCCTTATGATTTGCAAGAAGCCAAATTACATACATTACTCCGCCTGAAATAAGGACAAAACGGGAAATGGTTGCAAAAAGAGAATCTGCATCATAACCTTTTCTGATTTTAGTAATACGGTCTTTTATCAGATATGCCAAAAACAAAAGGCATATAATCGCACCAATTGCAATTGTGACAGATTTAATAAAAAAAGCTTCTTCTGGCGTAATTAAGACATCTTTGGATGCCGGGATAAAGCTTGTAAACATATTCAGGTAATTGCTTGGAAAAGGCGCAATAGTTAATCCGTCTAATATCAAAAGTGCTACTCCTCTCCAATACAAGAAGCCCGCCAATGTTACTATAAACGGAGGAATGCCTACATATGCTATCCAAAATCCCTGCCATGCACCTATTGCAATACCAAGAAAAAGACATAGAGCAATACTTACATAAATATTAACTCCCATATTTACAATCAGTGTTCCGGCAACTGCACCGATAACACAAACAACGGCTCCGACAGAAAGGTCGATATTACCGCCGGTTAATATACACAAAAGCATACCTGTAGCAAGAATAACTACATAAGAGTTCTGAACTATAATATTTGAAATATTTGCAGGCGTTAACAGAACTCCTTTGCCGGTTGCAATCAGCAATACCTGAAAAAGAATAACAACGCCGATGAGAGCCATCAGCATACCATTTTTTTTCATTGCATCAATGATAGTTTGATAAAATTTCATAACAGATTAAACTCCTTTTGCAGAAGATAAGATCGCGGACATAATTGACTCCTGAGTAGCCTGTTCTTTGGTAAACTCAGCAACAATTCTTCCGTCATACATAACATAAACCCTATCGCACATACCAAGTATCTCAGGCATTTCCGAGGATATCATCAAAACACTTTTACCCTCAGCCACGAGCTGATTCATGATCGTATAGATTTCGTATTTAGCACCCACATCAATGCCTCGTGTAGGTTCGTCCAGCATCAATACATCGGGATCAGCGAACATCCATTTACTTAACAGAACTTTCTGCTGATTACCGCCGGAAAGACTTCCTACATTTTGCATGACATTTGAGCATTTAGTGTTTAACTTTTGTTTGTATTCATTTGAAACTTTGACTTCAAGATCAAGATCAAGAATATTGTATTTACTTACTTTGTCCATTTTAGCCAAAGTTGTATTAATATAAATAGGATTATTCAACAGCAGTCCTTCATCTTTTCGGTCTTCGGTTACATAAGCTATCTTTTCTTTAATTGCTTCTTTTATGCTGTTCAATTGTATTTTTTTTCCGTTAAGTATCAACTCACCGGAAATTTTCTGACCGTAACTTTTTCCAAAGATACTCATCGCAAGTTCCGTACGGCCGGCTCCCATTAGACCGCTGATACCGACGATTTCGCCCTTTCGTAATGTCAGATTAACATTGTCACATACTTTTTTATCTTCATAAAGCGGATGATAAACATTCCAGTTTTTTACTTCCAAACATACTTCTCCGATAGCGGAGTTTCTTTTTGGAAAACGGTCTGTCAGTGTACGTCCTACCATTGCGGTTATGATATCATCTTCCGTAAAT
Organism: Spirochaetota bacterium; assembly: GCA_035430785.1. Taxonomy (GTDB): domain Bacteria; phylum Spirochaetota; class UBA4802; order UBA4802; family JAFGJZ01; genus JAKJGA01. The sequence continues at coordinate 11,607 of DAOMHE010000044.1, forward strand.
GAATCATTTTTTTTATCAAGATTTTTTATAACCGCACCGTCGCGAATTACTGTTATTTTATCCGCAATGTATTCAACTTCATTAAGTTTATGGGAAATAAGAATTGAAGTTACTCCCTTCTGCCTCAAATCAAGAAGAAGATCCAGAAGTTTTCTTGAATCTGATTCATTTAAAGAGGCTGTAGGCTCATCAAGAATAAGAAGTTTTACATCTTTTGCCAAAGCTTTTGCAATCTCAACCAGCTGCTGCTTCCCTACGCTGATATCTTTTACAAGAGTGCGGGAAGATTCATTAAGACCGACAAGTTTAAGATAGGTATCAGCCTTTGCATAGGTTTCGTCCCAATCGATATTAACATAGCTGCCTCTTTCATTTCCGAGAAACATGTTCTCTCCGATAGAAAGTAAAGGAACAAGCGCCAGCTCCTGATGTATTATTACAATTCCTACATGCTCACTATCTCTAATAGTATTGAACTTGCAGTGTTTTCCTTCATATTCAATATCACCAACATATTCATTATGCGAAAATACACCGCTCAAAACGTTCATCAATGTAGACTTGCCGGCTCCATTCTCTCCGACGATCGCGTGAATTTCATTTTTCTCGACCTGCAAGCTTACATTATCCAGTGCTATTGCTCCGGGGAAAGTTTTGGTGATATTATTCATCTTTAAAAGTGTTTGCGCCAATTTTCCCTCCGATTTCCGGTCAGGCAGTTAAACAATTGTTGTTAGTAGAACTGTTTTTTTATCCTGACCGTATCTTTGTAAATTGAATAAAGTGCGATACCGTCCAGCCGGAAGTATTTTTTAGTCCAAAATATACTTAAAATCGCACTTTTTATAAAACCATTATAAATCAATCATCCAGTTAGCAATTCGGAGTCTGACCATAAACCAGACTCCGAATGTAACTTAGCGATTATGAAAGCTAATTATTTAACTTTCAAATCGTCTTCTTTGTAATATCCAGTATCAATCAAAAGCTTCTTATAGTTGTCAACAGTTGCAAAAACCGGTTCGCAAAGGAATGAAGGGACAACCTTAACTCCGTTGTTATAAGTTTTTGTATCATTAACATCAACCTGTTCGCCTTTGATGATCTGGCTTGTCATCTTAACAACCTGCTCTGCAAGAGTACGAGTATCTTTGAAGATAGACATAGCCTGCTGACCTTTAAGCATGTTGATTACAGAAGTTTTATCACAATCCTGACCAGTAATAAGAGGGAAATTGTCTTTAGTATAACCAGCACCTACTAGCGCATTAGTAATACCCTGAGCAACGGAGTCATTAGAAGAATAAACTGCATGAAGTTTAGTTCCCTTAGGACCGTAACCGTTCTGAGTTATAAGATTTTCCATACGTTTCTGAGCTTCTTCTGTTGACCAGTTCTGAGTAGCACACTGTGCTTTTGAAGTCTGACCTGATTTAACAACAAGAACTTTCTTGTCGATATAAGGTTTAAGAATGCTCATAGCACCGCCGAAGAAGAAATTGATATTGTTATCATCCGGAGAACCAGTGAACAATTCAATATTGTAAGGACCTTTTGTACTGTCAAGCTTCAAGGCATTTTTAAGGAATTCTCCCTGAATTGTACCGACTTTAAAATTGTCAAATGTTGCGTAATAAGAAACAGCATCACTGTTCATTATTAAGCGGTCATAAGCAATTACCGGTATATTTTTCTGTTTTGCAGTTTTGAGAACTTCTGTAAGTGAAGAACCATCAACTGCTGCAATAACAATTACCTTACAGCCTGTTGCTATCATATTTTCAATCTGAGCAACCTGAGTAGGGATATCATTATCACCTGCATACTGAAGATCAACATCGAAGCCAGCTTTTTCGAACTGAGCTTTCATATTAGCTCCGTCCTGATTCCAGCGCTGTAGAGACTGAGTCGGCATAGAAATACCAACCTTCTCTCCGGAACCGCCTTTTTTGCATCCCGCGAAAGCTGCAAAGAAAACAGCAAACACGGACAATATAGCGAGAAACTTTTTCATGCTAATTCTCCTTTGAATTTTTTAATACAACATCACAGCATTCTTTATTTGAAACGTCTTATGACTAATTGTATCCGCAATCAACTTCGTACAACAACATCCAACAAAAAACAAAAAACAAAAAACAAAAAACAAAAAATGTAACGAAAATGTAATACTATCTCTGAAACTATTTGTCAATCTTTAAATAAATAATATTCTGATAACAAATAATGATATTTTTTTATATCATCAATCGTGATGTTTTGAAATCAATAAAATGCTTGATATATTAAAGCGAACAAAATAAAAATAACCGTTCTTTTAAAAATAATGCCGAGGTAATCATGCCTAAATTCAGCAAGAATCATATAGCTTCACTGCTAATATCAATAGCAGTATTTATTTCACTAGCATTTATTTATGACAAAACTAATTTGCTTGAAGGAATTGAACTTTGGTCACTTGACAAACGGTATTATCTCAGAGATCCGAATGAAGTCGGCGAAAAAATTCAGGAAGGAGTAAAACGGGAGAAGAAAAACCCCCGCGCAAACGATAACGTAATTATTGTAGGCATTGACAATGATACTCTGGTAGCTATGGATGCAACAGAAGGAGAAAAAGGCAGATGGCCTTTTCACTGGGACATACACTCAAAAGTCGCAAACTACATAGCAAGCGGAAAACCAAATTCAATAACATTCGATATAATGTTTCTCGAAAACAAAGACGGTGAAGACACGCTTGCGAAAGCAGTCAGAGATGCCGGATGTGTTTTTCTGGATTATCCTTTTGAACGCGAAGAAATGTCGCAGGTTCACGAAGACCGCATTGACCGCATGAAACTTTTTTCAGAAACGGCACTTCCCTCGGGAAATATGATATACGGAACTGAAAAATATAAAGACGTTACTCCGCCTACCGCTAAACTTATCAAATCAGCAAAGGGCATCGGATTTGCGAATATTGAATCCGACATTGACCATGTCAACAGACGAATGCCTCTTTATGCTAAATATAAAGGTGACTTCTACCCTTCAATTGATCTGTCTATTGCTGCGCACTATTTCGGAATAACTCTTAGCGATATTGAAATAGTACCCGGAAAATATGTCCGTCTTAAAA
>DAOMHE010000045.1:0-14682 GCA_035430785.1 Spirochaetota bacterium
GTTCAGGGAACAATTAACGGTCTTGGAGAACGATGCGGAAATGCTGATTTATGTTCAATCATTCCTAATGCTCTTCTAAAAATGAATTATACTGCAGATTGTTCTGCTGAACTGGAGAGGCTTACAGAGGTCAGCCGTTTTGTTTCTGAGACAGCAAATATCGCTCATAACGAGGCATTGCCTTTTGTCGGAGGATATGCTTTTGCACATAAAGCAGGAATTCACGTTTCAGCCGTAAACAAGGATTCCAAAACATACGAACATATATCTCCGGAACTTGTTGGAAACAAACGTGAAGTCACAATTTCGGATCAGTCTGGAAAAAGCAATTTTCTATTCAAAGCGAAAGAACTCGGAATCGAACTTTCTGAAAATGAAAACATCATTTCTGAAATAATCTCCAAAGTTAAAAAACTGGAAGATCAGGGATTTCAATTTGAAAGCGCTGAAGCTTCTCTGGAACTTTTCATTCAGGAAATTCAAAAAAAATATTCTCCATTTTTTCTTCTTAAAGGCTTTCGTATAATATCTGAAAAAAAAGAAGACAGCACTTTTACTTCTTGCGAAGCTTCAATCAAAATTGAAGTTAACGGAGAGACTTCACATACTGCTGCAAACGGAAACGGTCCCGTTGCAGCTCTTGATAATGCACTCAGAAAAGCTCTCATTTCCTTTTATCCCGAAATTGATGAGGTTCACCTTTCTGACTATAAGGTAAGGGTTCTGGACAGCAAATCCGGAACTGGTTCTTCAGTACGTGTTTTGATGGAACAGGGAAACCGTTCAGACAGATGGACAACAATCGGCGTTTCAGAAAATATAATAGAAGCAAGCTGGCAGGCGATGGTTGACGGCATCGAATATATGCTTTACAAAAAGAAACAGGGTAAGAATAAAGAACAGTCGGAGCGAGTATGAACAGATTTTTTATATGCCTTACGATTATGCTATTTCTCGGATGCGGTTCTTCTCAAAGAAAATCTTCATCTGTTCATCTTTCAGATGAAGAAATATTTTCCGTTCCTAATGAAAAAATTTATGCTCTTGTTGACAGAGTAGCAATTAACACAAGAAGCCGTGCAATAACAGAAACCGAAGTCAATAAACGACTTGAAATAGCAAAAAAAAGCAAAAATCTTTCCGGAGCAGCTTTAGTAAAAGAAAGAAACAAGATTATTGATGCAATAATTGATGAAGCAATTCTTGAACAAATCGCAGAGGAAGAAACTATTCTTGTCAGCGATGAAAAAGTCGAGAATGAAGTCAGAAAAATAATGGAAAGAGCAAAAGCAAAGGATCTTGATTCTTTCAAAAAAATCATTGAAGCAAGAGAAAAAGTTCCTTATGACTTCTGGAAAGAACAGCTAAGAATACAAATTCTTTCAGAATTAGTAATGAGCATTGCTGTTGATTTTGCGCCTCCGACAAGAAAAGATGTACAGGATTGGTATAACAAAAATAAAAACACTCCTGCAATGACACAGGTTAACGTTAAACACATTCTCATTATTCCGCGTTCATCATCTTTTGCAGATGAAAAAGCAGCAAATACACAGCTTGAAGATATTCGAAAACAAATTCTGTCCGGAGCTTCTTTTGAATCACTTGCCTCAAGATACTCAAAAGATCCGGGATCAGCGTCCAAAGGAGGTTCCATAGGATGGGTTTTCCTTGGATCACTTGATCCTTATTTCGCAAATCAGGCTTATCAAATGCGCAAGTCAGGCGAAATTTCACCTGTATTCAAGTCATCTTTCGGTTATCACATAATCAAGTATATGGGAAGACGAACTGCTCCCTTAGAGGAAATTGAAGAAAATATTTCAAATATGATGTCAATGCAGTCAAGAGAAGTTCAGTTCAAGGAATGGATTAAAAAAAGAAGAGCAACATCTTCCATTTATATTTTTCTTCCAGATTACAAAGAGACCTTATAATGAAGAATTCAGCAGTAATTTTTTTTGATGAAGGATTAAAAGAATCCGATATTATTATCGCCGAAAAAAAAACTTATGAACTTATAGAAGAAGCTCTTAAACGATCTTCTTTTGACGGTGAAATTTTTTATTCAATTCCTGAAGATTTTTCAATTATAATCGAAGGTAAAAATCTAATACCACGGTCGAAAAGTAATTATGACGGCTGGATATCTTTGTTTGAAAAAACTTCTTCTGACAACATTATCAAAATATTTGCTGATTCACCTTTTATCGATTCAGAAATCATAAGTGAAATGCTTTCAATTCATACCGAATATCTTGCCGAATTCACATACAGTGAAAATTTACCATCAGGTCTCTCCTGCGAGATTTTTTCCGCAGAATTAATTAAAATTCTACCGAAAACAGATGAAAAAATACTTCCGATTTCTGATGTTGTTAAGAAAAACATAAACAACTTCGATGTTGAATTATACTATAAGGCTCCTGATCTCCGCGATAAACGGATTTCTTTCCGGTCAAAGAACAAGCGCGACAAAGAAATCATGGAAAGAATAATTTCAAAAGATAAAATACCTGCATATTCTGAAATCAGGGAAATTATTGAGAATAACCCTGAAATACTTTATATCGCTCCAAGCTATTATGAAATTGAACTCACCGGAAAACGTAATTTTTCAGGCATAACTTCGGTATTTCCTGCACTTAAGGAAAAACGAGAAGACATGCAGCTTCCGCTTCTTGAAAAAATTATTTCTTCCGCGGATGAATTTTCTCATGAATATGCCGTATCTTTTGCCGGAAGCGGAGACCCGCTTAATCATTCAGAATTTCTTAAAGCATGCGATATTGTATTAAAATCGCCATTTCTATCGATGCTTATAATTGAAACAGATGCAGTCTTTTCGGATGAGGCTTTTTTCGATTATCTCTCTTCAAAAAATGACAAGCGCATAAAAATTATTGCAGAGATAAACGGCTTTGATGCTGATACTTATGCAAGAATACATTCTTCCTCAAATTTTGATTTAGCGTATAAAAATATAATCCGGCTCAAGGAAATACTTGGGAAAGAATCGGTTTATGTCCAGATTCAGAAAATAAAAGAAACAGAAACTTTTCTTGATAAGTATTACGATTTCTGGGAAAAAGAAGACTTCCAGATTATTTTAATGAAACAAAACACCTATCTAGGACTTCTTGAAAACCGCAAATATTATGATCTTTCGCCGATAGAAAGAACTCCGTGCTGGCATCTTCAACGTGATCTTTTCATTCTTGCTGACGGAAGAGTCCCTTTTTGCCGTCAGGAAATTGATCCAAAATCGGCTGATTCAGTTTCTGAGAATTCCCTCAGAGAAATATGGAATAAAAGAAAAAAATACTTTATAGATAATTATAAAAAAAATTATCCTTCAAGTCCTGATTGCTTTATCTGCGATGAATGGTATTCTTTTTTTAATTAAAGGTATAATCAATTGGCTGTTTGCAAACGTATAAAAAAACAAAACTGTGCTATAATACAGGCAAGAATGACTTCGAAGCGTCTTTCCGAAAAATGCATGAAGGATCTTGCCGGAAAACCTCTTATAGATCATGTAATAGAAAGAGCGAAAGCAATCAAGGGAATTAGCCATGTAATTCTTGCAGTACCGGATTCTACTGAAAGTAAGCCCCTGATTGAAAGAGCAAAAGCTCTCGGCATAGAATCTTTTATGGGTTCGGAAGATAATGTTCTTTCAAGATATTACAATGCTGCGCTTAAATACGGAGCCGAGTTTATAATCAGAATAACAGCTGATAATCCGCTCACAGATCCAGATTATGCTTCAATGGCTCTTGAGATTGCAACTGAATCAAATGCCGATCTTTGCTCTATTTTAAATATTCCGCTTGGCACCGGAACGGAAATTATTAAGTTCTCCGCTCTGAAAGAAGCTTTTGAAAACGCTGAAAGACCATATCACTATGAACATGTTACTCCTTACATTAAAGAACATCCTGAGATATTTTCAATTGAACGGCATTCCGTTGATATCCAGGATTTCATGGAAGGTTTACGTCTTACCGTAGATACAGAAGAAGACTATCAAATGATGAATAGCATTTTTTCTGCATTATATAAAGATAATATTTTTCCTCTTAAAGATGTTCTGAATTTTCTTAAAGAGAATCCCTTAATAGCCGAAAGCAACTTGAATGTACAACAAAGAAAAATGACTCATTCGGAAAATGCATAACAAATGAAATCTTTCTTCTCCATTCGTGAAATCTCTTTTTCCTCTGTATTTGTTGCCTTTATAACAGCCGGGGCTTATATTTCTTTTCCAATAGGCCCAGTGCCCATTGTTCTTCAGAATTTTTTCATTCTGCTTGCTTCACTTTTTTTAAAACCCAGATTGATGCTTCTGACTATCATTGTTTATCTGTTTGCGGGACTTATAGGTCTTCCTGTTTTTTCAGGCGGCAAATCAGGAGTTGTTCATTTTCTTGGTCCGACAGGAGGATTTCTGATATCATATATCCCGGCATCATTTTTTGCTTCATTATTCAGAAATAATATTAAATTTAATTTCTATATTTCTTCTGCCGGTGCATCTTTTATTTTCATCATTATTGTTTATGTTATCGGAATATCATGGATGATCCCGACTTTCGGATTTAATAAAGCAATAGCCTTCGGTTTGTTCCCTTTTATAATTCCTGATATATTAAAAGCTGCTGCATCAATAGCTATAGACAAAACTCTTTCGAATAAAATATTGACTCATGACTGAACTCATCAGAACAGAAAAACTCAGTTACGCATTCAAAGACGGAACATTTGCATTCAAGGATGTTTCACTAAAGATTTATGATAATGAATTTATAATTTTTACCGGCCGCAACGGCTCAGGTAAATCTATTTTTCTCCAACATTTAAATGCATTATATAAACCAACTTCAGGAAATATCTTTTTCTTCGGAAAAGATAAAACAATCGAATCAGAAATTCGCTCAAAAATTTCATACGTTTTTCAGAATCCTGATGCCCAGATAATCGGAATGACCGTTCTTGAAGACGTGATGTTCGGACCTCTAAATGCCGGACAAAGTAAAATCGATGCAAAAATTAAATCCAAACGTATTCTCAAACAACTTGGAATGAGCCGTTTTGAAAATGCTTTTCCGTACAATCTCTCAGGCGGAGAAAAGCGCAAACTTGCTGTAGCTTCTACTGCTGTAAACGATTCTTCTATTGTTATTTTTGATGAGCCTTTTGAGAATCTGGATTATGAAGGAACTGTTTATGTTTTACGTCTTATGATGGATCTCAGAAAAAGAAAAAAAACAATCATCGTTGTCACACATGATCTGGAAAAAGTTGCGGCACACTCCACACGTATAATTGTTATGAACAAAGGCAAAATAGCTGCTGACGGAAAACCGGAACAAGTCTGCCCCGGCTTAGCCCGCTTCGGAGTCCGTCCGATTAAAGCCTCCCGCTTAAAAGAAATGACATGGCTTGAAAATGAAGCTTGATGCAAGAACAAAGATCATTTCCGTATTTCTACTTTCTTCAGCTTGTTTTGCTTCAGATAAGATACTCCCTTTTATCTTTGTAAGCTCTCTGACGGCATTTATTTTTTCTGGCGGAATCAGAATTAAATCTCTTAGATTCGCACTTCCGGTTTTTATTTTTTCATCGTCAGTATTTATTTTGAAAGCTGTCTCTTATCAGAACGGATTTATCTTTACTATTAATTCCTCATGGATTCTTCCTGCAAAAATACTTTTTTCTTCATTTCTTGGTATTCTTATGATTCTATCAACAGATATGCTTTCATTGTCTAAGTCAGTTTCATTTTTAATAGGCCCGATTCCATTTCTAAAATACTTTGGAATAAGCACGGTAATATCTCTTTCCGCTTTAAACGTTAAAATGTTTTCAACAACATGGAATTCAAAATTTAAAGCTGTAAAAAGCCGTTCCGCAGTTTTGTCTCCAAAAATACTGCCAGGTTTATCTATTTCGATGATTACAGCCGCACTCAGGCATTCTGAAGAAACGGCATTAGCTCTCGAATCAAGAAATTATACTGGTGAAGTAAAATCCGCATTTTCTCCAATGAGATTAATAGATTACATTATAATAGTATATTCAATTACGGCATTTATATATGCATTACTTGATTTCATCAGTTTATCCCGAAAGCTATTTTAGTAATCCTGATAACAGGTTCATCAGTGCTGCAATTGATGACATAACTTGACCTGCAAAAAAGATACATGGTACAGCCAGAAATATAAAGAGAAATAGAATGAAAACCAGAATGAGTTTCCGGCTTACGGATTTAGACGGATTCTTTTTCATTATCAAAACAGCCTCAGTAAAAAGAGCCTGCCTCACGTTGATGATAGATGAAAATAAAACTGATACTATAACAATTCCGACTAAAAGAAATAATGCTCCTCCAAACGATACTACAGGAGAAGCATTTGATGTTCCTGATCCGAATCTGAGAAAGAAATTAACCATCGGATTATCCGATACAGATGATCCGGAAATAAGAGCCATAAAAAAAGAATAAGAAGAAGAGAGGGCTATTGCCGCTATAGAGAATAAAATAGAATAAAAGAATCCGAATATCATTTCAATTATAAAAAGATAAAAAGGAATATTGAAAAATTCACCGTAAAAAAACTTAACAAGAGAACGAATTGATTCCTTTACCAGATATGAATCATAAGCAATTGCTGCAGCTGCAAAATTCTTTAAAACTACGAATATTATTATAAAGAAAACAAGAACAGAAACAAACGGAGCCGCCAGAGCTGAATAGAGAAGCGAAACTTTACCCAAAAAATAAGCAGGCAAACTGGCTAATCCGGCAATAATGGTCAAACCGATTGAAGAAATGAAAATTGAAAAAAAATCATCCCTGAAATCATAGGTCACAATCTTTAAATCAATATGCTTATGTTTCGGGTTGTTTTTTCTGAATAGTATAATTTTTGAAAAGAAGTAAAGTAGAAGATTATATGAAAAAAACAAGCCCAAAGAAACAGTTAAAGCAACAGATACTGTGACTCCAGGATGTGATAGAAAAAATAAAATGTTCTTCTTAAAAATTACCGCACCGATAAGAACTAGGGCAAAAACAGCAAAAAAATACAAAACACCCAGAGAAATATTAAACGGAATAAATCCGAATCTAAAACCTTTGAATATATCTTCAAAAACAGGTTTATCAGCTTCTTCCTTTGCAGACCTGAATGAAATCAGTTCTTTTCTTGTATCAATTACTATTTTATTAGAACATTCTGAGCAAAAAAAATGTACTTTTTTATTTACGATGGAACTATCGGGAATCGAGTGAACTTTTCCGCATTTTTTGCATCTAGCATCCATAAAGACCAGCCTGATTTCTATTCTGTTTTAGTTTTTATGTTTTGACGAGAAAGTCAAGAAAACATTACTCCGCGCCATTTAGAAATAAAAAAATCTTCAACCATTTTAGTTTTATACGGTCTTCCGAGAAAGGTATTTTTACATCCCATATACGCCGAACATTCATAAGGTTTTACATCATGGACTGAACACATTCCATCCTCAGAAAGAAAAATACATCTGCCTTTTTCTTTTTCATAATAATCAGGTGCAATCTTTCCAGGCTGACACAAAAGATTTTTTCCTTTCAATTTTGCCGGAGCTGGAATTATTACCGTTATGTTCTTATGAGAATATTTCTTCTTAACAAGATAATTATCAACAAGTTCACTCACGGAAATTTTAAGTTTTGCGGCGATTTTTGGAAGATCAGAAGGAATAAGTCTCCCCGGATCATTCAGGCACGCACTTACACAGTCTTTGCAGGAACATCCGCTCATTTCTTAATTCCGAAAATACCGAGAATTTTTCCGACAATTGACTTTTTCTTTTTCTCGGATTTGATCATTTCTTCAGAAACCTTGAAATTCTCGCCGTATTTTTTACGGTAATATTCAACCCTTTGTTCAACCGAACCTTTCGGTTTTCCTTTAAACTGCGGTTTAGGTCTGTTCTTATTCTGAAAATTATCCTGAGAAGGATATTGTTTCTTATTCTCAGAATCCTTATCAAATACGGTATGCTTCTTATGAACAGGTTTGTCATAAGACGAATGTGAGGCATTTGTCTTTTTCGCAAATTTGTCCTGTCTTCTGTCATGAGACTGATTCTTCTGCATATGATGACGTTTATCATCACGCGGCATACGGATATCTTTGCTTGAATCTTCCGCGAGCATGGAGTCTTCAATCACTCCTACCGGAATTTTTCTACCGAGATAGTTTTCAATTGCAGGAAGATTATAAACAAATTTTTCGCATGCAAAAGCAACTGCTCTACCCTTTTTTCCGGCACGCGCAGTACGTCCGATTCTGTGAACATAATTTTCGCAGTCATCAGGCAGATCATAGTTTATTACAATATCGAGGTCATCCACATGAAGACCGCGGGCAGCGACATCAGTCGCTACTAGAAACTTTATCCTGCCTTCCTTGATTCCGTCAATGATGCGCTGACGTTTTTTCTGGGGAAGATCTCCGATAATAAATTCATTTTCAAATCCGTTGTTTTTCAAGCGGAAAGAAATCTCTTCTACTTTATTCTTTGTGTTTGAAAAAATTATAGCACTTCCGGGTTTTTCATTTTTCAAAATTCCAAGAAGAAGTTTCATCTTCTCATCACCGCCGACGTGATAAAGCGTCTGTTCTATCGCATCAACGGTAACCGATTCCGGAGATATTTCTATTTCCGCGGGAGAAGACATATATTCCCAGGCGAGCGAACGGACTTTTGAGCTCAGTGTCGCACTGAAAAGCATTGTGATTCTTTCTCCGGCAGGAGGCATCTTTTTTAGAATAAAACGGATGTCCGGAATAAAACCCATGTCAAACATGCGGTCTGCTTCATCAACAATCGCCGCACCGAATTCCGAAAGAGAGAGCTTTTTGCTTTTTAAGAAATCAATGAGTCTGCCTGGAGTAGCTATACAAAAATCAACTCCGTCCTGAAGAAGCATTTCCTGTTTCGCATAGCCTACTCCGCCGTAAAAGCTTCCGATCTTGTACGGCAGATATTTACCAAGAAGTTTTGCTTCTTCCTCAATCTGAACTGCCAATTCGCGTGTCGGAACAAGAATGAGAGCCTTTTTTCTTTTGATCTTATCTGTCATAAAAAGCTGAAAAATCGAAAGTAAAAATGCAGCTGTTTTTCCGGTTCCTGTCTGTGACTGGGCGAGTATATCCTTTGCTGCGAGAGTATGCTTGAATGTCTGTTCCTGAACCGGCGTAGCTTCTGAAAAACCCGCTGAATCAATTCCTTTCTGAATATCGGGGTGAAAATTAAATTCGGTAAATTTCATAAAATCCTTGTGTAATGCGATAAATCGTATTTTCTCTAATTCTAAAATCAAATCCGCATTTGTAAAGCGTTTCTTTTTAAATCAAACTATTCAATTGTTCTAATTTTGGGCATAATCCAATTTAAAACCCTTTTTCTATCCCCTTTTTTTGCTATACACACTTTTTATTGTTACATATTATACATTCATTACAAATTTTGATCCGGGGATACTATGATCATAAAAAGAATATCTTTTCTTATAGCATTGGTTTTTTTCTCCTATTTGCATTCTCAGAATTTGCCGATTGAGTATTGGAAACTTTCAACCGAAGAACTTTCAAAATATACGGAAGATAATGCACAGCTTGAACTGGCTTCAAGATATATGACAGGTTCAAACGGCGATGTTATTGATATAAATAAAGCTCACGGAATATTGAATAAACCAGAATTGAAAAATAATCCTGCAGCAATTATATTTTTTCTCATCAGCGGCAAAAAGACTACAGCTACAGACGAAGAATTGAAAAATGTTTTTAATGAAATCAAAAAAATAGCAGATAGAAGAAATCCCTGTTATCAATATATCACGGCTGTTTGTTACAGAAACGGTATTGGAACTGTACCGGACAAGAAACAATATGTAAATTACTTAGAATATTCTGTTAGAAAAGAATACTCTCCTGCAATTGCTGTTTTAGGAGATGAATATTTAAAAGGCGAGCATATTAAGAAAAATTTAACTGCTTCAATAAATCTATTCTCCAGATCAGCTGAATATGGAAATTCAATCAGTAGATATAATCTAGCAATCTTGTACCGTACGGGAAAAGGTGTTAAAATAGATTTACATAAAGCAGTTGAACTCCTGACTCTTTCTGCAAATCAGAATTTAGCAGAAGCGCAATGTGATCTTGCGATATGTTATGCAAATGGGGATGGAGTTGAGAAAGATCTAGCTAAAGCTGTTGAATTATATACTTTATCTGCAAATCAAGGCAATGCTAAAGCACAATATCTTCTTGCATTATGTTATGAAAATGGCAAAGGGGTAACAAAAAATATAAAAAAAGCTATTGATCTATATACTTTATCTGCTAACCAAGGGAATTCTTCTGCACAATTCTTTCTAGCCCAACACTATTATTATGGAGATTTCATAGAAAAGAACATAAATAAAGCCGTTGAACTATATACTTTATCTGCAGAACAAGGAGATTCTGTCGCTCAATTTAATGTTGCAATTTGCTATTATCACGGAATAGGATTCAAAAAAGACATTGCAAATGCAATCAAATTTTTTACTCTATCTGCGGATCAAGGAGATGATCGGGCACAATACAATCTAGCTCTAATCTATCATAATGGAAAAGATGTTAAGCAAAATATTCACAAAGCTATTGGGTTATATTCTCAATCTGCAAATCAAGGAAATGCTTCCGCTCAATATAATCTAGCTTTATGCTATATGAAAGGAAATGGTGTTGAAAAAAATATATCAAAAGCTATCGAACTCTATATTTTATCTGCAAAACAGGGTGACAACTTAGCTCAATATAATCTAGCAATATTATATCAGAAAGGAGAAGGAGTTCCAAAAAATACTTCAAAAGCCGTTGAACTCTTTACTCTTTCTGCTAATCAAGGTTATGATAATGCACAAAACAATCTAGCATTATGCTATGAAAATGGAGAAGGAGTTGAAATAAATATTTATAAAGCAATTGAATTATATTCTCTTGCAGCAAAACAGGGAAATGAAATGGCTATAAAAAACCTAAACAGAATAAAGTCTGCAGACCAGAGCAACAAAAAGGATGAACCGAAATAAAGCGGAATTTCCCAAAATAATTCACCCTCAATTCGGAGAAATAACCGCTCCGTATATAATCTCGGCAAGCCGTGCAACGGATATTCCGGCATTTTATTCTGACTGGCTCATCAAAAGATTTGAGAATGGATATGTCGTAAAAATAAATCCTTATGACCGCTCAAGGATATCATATATATCTCTCGAAAAGGTTAAAGCAATCGTCTTCTGGAGCAAGAATCCGAAACCGCTGATTGATAAACTTGATTTTTTCGACAGACAGAATATTTCGTATTATTTCCAGTTTACTCTCAATGATTATGAAATTGAAAACCTAGAACCGGGTATTCCACAACTTAATGAGCGTATTGAAATCTTTCAGCGATTGTCAGAAAAAATCGGAAAGGAAAAAGTCATCTGGCGTTTTGATCCTCTTATTAAAACAGATATTACTTCATACGAAGAACTTCTCGAACGTATAATGAAAATCGCAAAGAATATTTTTCCGTTTACCAACAAGCTTCTTTTCAGCTTCGCTGAGATAGAATCATACCGTAAAGTCAGACGGGCATTCAATTCAAGAAAAGATTTATTTTCTAAGTCTCCCGAAGATTATCAGGCTTCTGCTGATGATAAAATTAGTTTTGTAAAAAAGCTTTCTGCTGCAATTTCTGAGCTAAAGAAATTAAATCCTTATTTTCAAATCGCTTCATGTGCCGATTCAATAGATTATTCATCTTGCGGAATTATTCCGAACAGATGCGTTGATGACGAACTGCTTTTAAAAATTTCAGATGATGAACAATTGCACCGATTTCTCCGTCCTTCTCTTTTCCGTGATGATTATTATCTCAAAGACCGGGGACAAAGAAAAAACTGCGGATGTGTTGTAAGCCGCGATATCGGCGCTTATGATTCCTGCCCGCATTTCTGCCTTTACTGCTACGCAAATTCTTCCAAAGAAGCGGTTTTGGATAAGTTATCATTATTTAGCGAAACTTCTGATTTTCTATAAAAGTATCTTTTTTTTGCTTTCCAAAACTACGATACTTTTATTTAACATATCTTTATAAACACTAAATTCACTAAAGTGTAACCATAATACAGCATATTAAGTTTGACATATAACCCTCTTTTTGCTAAATGTTGGTTTGATTATTAATTCTGAAGAGCTGAAAGAAAAATGAAGAAAAACGGTATTTGCCGAGAAATTAAATTGCTACAGAAATATCCTGATGGAATTTTCGGTTCGTTTATGACGAGACCTGTCAGTCATTTATTAGCCGCATTAAGTTATAAATTGCATTTATCTCCAAATTTTGTCAGTTTTTTATCTTTTGTTTTCTGCATAGCCGGTGGAACTGTTCTTTTTTTTCCTGAGATTCCTTATTACTTGTTTCTTTCAATAGCTCTTTGGTGGCTTGGGGCTATATTTGATGCAGCAGACGGAGATCTGGCTCGTTATGTCAATGGAGGAACTCCTTTCGGCGGATGGTTTGACAGTTTTTTAGACAGACTGAAAGAATTTTTTATTTTTGCCATACTCGGATACCTTGCCTGGAAAAAATATAATGAAGAAATATATCTTCTGTTTGGTTTACTTTCCATTTTTTCAAATGTAATGAGCGGCTACATCAGTGATACTAAAAAATTATTTATAAGTGTAAAGAGAAAGCCTGAAATAGTTTTCAGCAAAAAATACAGTTTTGGAATGGTGGACACCAGAGATTTCGTGGTAATTGTATCTCTTTTTCTTGCTGATTTTAGGATTGCTTTGATTACTTACAGTACTCTTTTTGCAAGTCTCATCTTTTTTCAAACTTTGCGTTTCTATTTAAAATACGGAAGAAAGACAAACTAACACTGCTTCCATTATTTAGATTGAATTTCATTTATTCTTTTCTGAATATATTTATTCGCTTCTTTTACATAGAAATCCTTTGGAACAAGCTGTTTCTGTAGCGCTGTTATAATTTTCTGCGACAATTTATTATTCTTAACAATTTCTTCTCCGCATTTATTCATAAGTTTTTTGTACGAGAACTGAACAGGTTTAAGAAGAAGCCTTTTGTGACAAAGAAGCTCCCCTTCTGTTCTATAAATTTCGCCGAGCACCTTAGAATGAAGATTGCGCGCGAAACGCTTAAAAAGCAGGCTGACAACCTGAAAATGAGAATATTCGGGGAAACCGCAGTTTGAAATTACTACAACACCCGGTGACGGCTGATCGTACCGCTTCTGATGACGAGACTCCCCATTTTCGTCTTTCGTTATACGCGGATCGGCAAGCGTCATCAGCCTGTCCATGAAAATCTTCATCTGCCCGCTTACATTATCAACATAGAGAGGAAACGCAAAGACTATTATATCAGATGTAAGAACTTCGGAAAGAAGCGCCGGCATGTCGTCTTTGAATACGCATATCCCTGGAGTTTTAAGCCAGCAGGTAAAACAGCCCATGCACGGATTTATTTTCTTTTTTGACAGAAAGACATTATTTGTAACAGCCCCGGCTTTCTCTGCACCCTCAAGAAAAGCTTTAACCATAAAATGAGTATTTCCCTTCTCTGCACGCGGACTTCCGTTAAAAACTGTTATTTTCATTTTGACATACTCCAAACAGATCCTACGCCAGAGCGCATATTTGACAAAGAAACCAAGAGTATAAAGAAGGCAAATGAAATTTAAACTGCAAGGAAGCAATAAGAAGCTGCCGCTAAGAAAGGAAACGTCAACACTAAGTTTTCTGTTTTTGGGTTATTTTGTCCAGTTTTCGATTCTTAAATTCTTAATCCGTTTAAATTCATCAACATTATTTGTAATTAATATTCCATCATTTGATAATACTGTTGAAGCTATAATATAGTCGTTAGGTCCAATTGTAGTTCCTTTTAATTCAAGAGCAGATCTTATTTTTGAATATTCTATAGTACATTTATCATCAAAATCTTTGATTTCAAATGGTTCTAAGAATTTAATTATTAAGTTCTTGTTCGTTTCTTTATTTTGACTTTTTTCTGCTCCATAAAGCAATTCAGCCTTAACTATCGATGCAATTTTAATTTCTATCGGATTTATTTTTTTAATCTTTTCCATTACTTGAGGATATTTTCCCTTTAGAAAATAGACACAAATATTGGTATCAAGATAATACATTACAGCATCTCTCTTTTACTATCTTGAATAAATGAAAGCTCATCAATTTTAAATGACTTGTCATTCATAGCACCAAATAGGTCAAAATAACCATTAGGATACTCATCTGTTATTGCACTTTTTATTTTATTACCAACCCATTTCGAGATAGATAAGTGTTCCCTGGTAGCGGCTTTTTCGACTTTTTTTAAGGTATCACTATCGATATATAATGAAATTTGCGGCATGATTATCCTCCTAGGAGGTAAAATTATACTCAATATTTCTCAACTGTCAAGTATATTCTCAAGTATATGTTTATTCTCCAATTGGCCATTCATTTTGAATTACTTTTTGCTGGTAGGCACTTGAGTTTTTTGCATTTTGAGCACATTTATTAATTAGGAAAACGCAATGGCAGCTAACGT
>DAOMHE010000046.1:0-14583 GCA_035430785.1 Spirochaetota bacterium
TATCTCAAGATATATTTCATTCTTTTCATTTACCAAATAGTCAGTCGGTGCCGCAATCGAATGCTTCGTCCTTATGTCTTCCATCATTTCGAATGCACCGATTCCTATGTACTGCTTCTTAAATTCAGTGTCGATATCAAGTCCGTGTTTTTTTAAAAGAATTCTGTCTGCTTCAAAATAATTTTCTTCGCTATCAACAAGAGTTCCGTCAAAATCAAATATAACAGCTTCAATTTTTTTAGTATTCATGACGCGATATTTGACGCTGAACTTTCAAGGTCAAGAAAAATTATTTCTTGCTTTTAGACAGCACAAAATCAAGATAATACACGTTCGGTTTCACCGATAAAGTTTTCATAATACCGCCCGAACAAAGGTAATTTAAGGCAGAGGTACTAATCATGGACATGATACGTATTTGGCATGAACTCGACATAAAGGAAATTGATGATCACATCATAATTGTAGACGATCTGCACGGTTTCTGCCCTGCCTGCAAAACGACAGGAATCAAATTCGGCGAAATGGATAAATGTCCCGGGTGCAAAAGAGAATTTAAATACGCAGCAACCCGCGAATCGGGATCCGCCGGAACAAAAATAATTGCCAAGATAATCAAAAATTCTCCGCAACTTACTATTGTCGAATATTCTGACTATAAACATCACACTGACAAAAATAAAGCCGCGTCGCTTTTCGGGAATCTATGATGAAAACATTTTCCACAATATTTTTCTCTCTGCTTCTTACATTGTCCTGTTCTCACAAGTCAAAATATGAAACTATGGAACAGTATTTCAGCAAAAACAATAATCATGAAGTCAATTTACTGAGAATTGGAACAACATCATACTATCACGTTATAAACATACTTTCGGCAAACGGCGGCATAATAACAGCACCAGAATCTGACTTATCAAAAGTATCTATAAAATCCGAAATAAAAAAAAGCTCGGCAGTATCGGAAGCACTTGATGATTTTATAAATTTCCGGTCGGATATACTGATTATTTCATATAGCGATTACATGAAAAATTTTGATTCTCTGAAATACTTCAATCCGAGAGTATTCGCCATTTCAGCACGTTCATCCGGAAACCTGGTGATAGAAGGAAATATTGAATCTTTCAAAAAGAAAAATACCGTTTCAATTACTGACAACACAAACTCTTTTTTTTCAGAATTTTACTGCAGGCTGAACAATGTAAAAACCGGAAAAAATACCGGAGAAATTATTTCTGCAATTGATCTTTTGGACAACACCCGCTCGAAAGATGCAATTACATCAACTGCGTCTTTTCCGTATTTTGAACCTTACATAATGATAGCAAGGAAGTATTTTCTCTCGGAAAGAACCGCTATTATAACCAAATTACTGAAGACAATTTACGAAATTCAAACTCCCAAGGCAGAAATATTATCTTCAACAGGTTTATCCATCAGTCCTGAAAAAAATCTTCTCATAGAACAGGCTTCATTCGGGGATGTGAAAGCTTTTTTCGGTGAATCCTCATCGTCACCGAATTTTATCAGGCTCTTTAAAATCCGGGGCGGAGATAATAAGAGAAACATCGAATTCATTGACAGTTTTGAACCTTTTTTTATTTCATCAATAGAAATAAAAACAAAATCCACCTTGCGCAATCAAAATAACGCAAAGGAATCTTTCGAATTTACAATTAAAACAGAAGATGGAAATATTACTTCTTCCGAAATTATTAAAATTGAATTTTACGCATTTGCAGGAACAATGATGCGCAATACAACGGTAAAATTAAGCACATCCGGATTCACAGATTATGCAGAAGAAAGCGCTGCAATAAGACGTGTAAAAGAAAAAATCGCAACTTACGGTTATTCCCCGGGGAAAATAAGTGAAACGAGGAACAGAAACGGGAATAATGACAAATATTTAACTATAACATTTATATCCGAATGACTCTGTATATACTTTCATTTATAATTGGTACTTTTATTGCGAGTTTCTTCATGACACTTGCAGAAAGGTCGCTTGCTGAAAAAAACAATTCACTCAAGGATATTCTTTTTTCACGTTCGCGCTGCACATCATGCGGAAAAAACATCAGCCCCCTCGGGCTTATTCCGATAATAGGTTTTTTAGCGGCACGCGGCAAATGCACATGCGGATCAAAAATAAACTTCATTTACCCGCTTTCCGAAATTATATGCGGTATTGTTTTAACTGCTTCCGTTTATTTTAACGGAATCTCTCCTGTTGTTATCGCAGAAGGAATTTTCTTATGCAATTCTCTTGTGATTGCTTATTTCGACATCAAGTTCATGAAGATATCCAATCTGTCAATTGCCGCAGCTCTGATAATTTCAATCATAATTATAATTCTAACTGCTAATCCAGTATATCATCTTAAAATTTTTGCAATTACATCATCCGTTCTTCTTCTCTTCGGATATATTTTTGCTGGAAGCATCGGATGGGGCGACATCAAATTTATAGCAGTTATTTCTCTATATTCAGATCTTTATGAACTCATAATAACTCTTGAAAGTGCAATACTTACAGGATGCGCTGTCGGACTTATAATTGCCTTATTAAAAACAAAAAATCTTAAAATAAAACTTCCTTTCGCGCCTTTTATTACAGCAGGACTGTTTATAACCCATTTTGCAGGAAATCAAATTTACAAAGCTTTCATTATATATATTCAGCAATACTGACATTCACCAAATAATTCTTGACCGGTTTTTTCAAAAAAAACATCATCAGCTTTACACTTAAAACATAAGGATTGATTATGAAAAAATTTCTCATTTTAACATTATTTATTTCAGCAGCGATATTTTCAGCATCAGCTAAGCCGCCCAAAATTAGTATTGATAAAGATGAGGAACTTTATTATTTTCCGTCATATATAGCATACAATAAAAAAAACGATCTCTTTCACATCAAAATACATGCATGGGTTTGCGAACCCGAATTTGACAGTACGGCACGAAAAATGATTACCGCTGCTGCCAAAAAACACATGAATCTTTCCGATGATGATTTAGAAAATAAAACTTTCAACGAAAGATTCCGTCTTTTTATGATCGATCAGGAAAGCAGAAAAAGCATATCCGCACTTATTGGAACTTCTTATTACAATATAGGTGTAACTGACGCAAACGGACATACTGAACGCGAAATTGTTCTTCCTTCTAATATTTTCTACTCAATAATAAAATACAGCGGAAACACTATTCCTGAAGAAGCTGAGGTAAGTTTTACAAGCGAAGCCAAATCAGACGATAGAATTTTTGAAGGCAAAGCAAAGCTTATTAAACCTGAAGGAATAATGGTAATAACAGATATTGATGACACGATTAAAATTTCTGAAGTTTATGATAAAAGCAAACTTTTACGAAATGTATTCGTTAACGAATATAAACCGGTTCCTAAAATGCAGAAACTTCTTAATTCATGGAAAAATAAAGGTGCTGATTTTACATATCTCACATCTTCCCCGTGGCAGCTTTTCCCGGCAATTCAGTCATTTATTACTAAAGAAAAATTCCCGGAAGGCCTCATTCAGATGAAATCTTTCGGTCTAAAAGACGGATATCTCAGCATATTCGAATCTCCTGAAAAATTCAAGACACCGATCATTTTGCGTATAATGAAGGATTTTCCGGATAAAAAATTTATTTTCATAGGTGATTCTTTTGAAAAAGATCCTGAAATTTATGCAGATATAGCAAGAAAAAATCCCGGAAGAATTCCGCACATTTTTATCAGAAATACATCTGCGGAATCAAGGGATTCTGACAGAATGAAAAAGGCTTTTGATAAAATAGATCCGTCATCATGGTCACTTTTTTCAGATCCGTCGGAAATAGAAAATTTATCGGATAATCTTTTTCGTTGACTTTTTAAATTTTACAAATACAATACTCCAGTTGTGCTTAAGTAAAAGTTTGCGGAGCATTTGTGAAATATTTCATCGGCTTATTATATATTTTTTTATCGTTTGCAGCATATGCCCAGACAATTGATTTAGCGAAATCCGATTTTTATATTCGAAAAGGATTCGATTTATCCTGGGCAGGCAATGATTCAGCTTCCCAGGCAATTAGAATTGAACCTGTTAACGGCAAACTGAAAACTCTCAGAATTAATGATCTTTTCAAAAATGAAGATTCTTCAAGTGCAGTATTTTTTTGGGAGAAAAATACTGCAGAAACTTATACGATAAAAACTTTTTTCTACCTCAACGAAGCCGATTTCTACTTAAAACGTCCGTTTAATCTTCACATAGCAATGATCGGTCAGAATTTTGAAATTTTCATCAATGGAAATCCTGTCAGAACCGAAATCAATCTTGATTCTTCAGGTAATATTCAAATATACCGAACTTTAAAAAATGTAAATGTTCTAATTGATTCAAGGCATCTTAAACCAGGGAAAAATGTACTCGCTTTCAGGATTATCTGCGATAAGCTGTCTTACGAAGGGGGTATACATGATTTATCCGACTTTTCAATTTCACCCTTCTCTGAGAGAGAACCGTTTTCTAAAAAAATAATCGATTCTCTTATCGCTCTCTACCTTTTTATAGGACTATATCAGCTTGCAATATTTTTATATAAACGTAACGACCGGTATACGCTTTATTTCGGTCTTTTATCGATACTTCTTTCAGCATACATTTTCATCAGATCTCCGAACATATATGCGTTAATATCCGATACAAGCTATTCTTTCAAGATGGAGGTTGCGGTTCTCTATCTTTTTTCATCAACACTTTATGCTTTCGTTGAATCCGGCATTAATAAAAAAATAAGTACTATATGCAGAATACTTGCCTTAGGTAATCTTCTGGCAATTATTCTTAATTTTTCTTTTTCTCTTACATACTCTTACAAAGTTCTTTATACATGGCAGGCTTTTACCGGATTGGCAGCAGCCGGCTATACATTTTTCCTTATTCGTTCCTGCGCAAAATCATTTTTGATTTTTTTCAAACAAAGTAAAAATGCAGCAAAAGCTTTTAGAAAAATGTTTTTTAAAACGTTTCAGGGAAATATTTTTATCGGCGGAATAATAATCGCCATATTCAGCATTATTGACATCATAGATTCTCTTTTTATGCACAACGGATATTATCTGACGCAATACGGATTTGTTTTTTTCATCATATCCTTAATGATTATTCTTACAAACCGTTATGTTATGATAAACAAAAGTCTTGAACATGTTAACAGAGAACTTCTGCAAAAGATAAATGAAACGGAAGAAATTTTCAGCAATCTGAAAATTTCAGAAAATAAATACCGCACATTAACAGAAGGTGTTCCTGATTCAATTTTTTCGATGGACGAAAAAGGAAATTTTCTTTCTTACAATAAAGCCTTGATACGGCATCTCAGCACCTCAGAACATGAATTATCCGCTTCGACTTTGTTTGACTATATCTATGAGGACGGTTTTTCAGGAATAAAACGCGGCTTCATGAAAGAAAAAATCAATGAAGCTCTTAATTCTGACAAGCAAATCATTTTTAAAATTCCGCTAAAAACCCGGCACGATTATAAATACAGCGATTTCAATATCAGGCTTGAAAAAATTGACGTGGAAGGCAGAAAAGAACTCATTGGATTTTTAACACATGTAGCTGACGATTATCTGCTCAAATTTCTTTCGCAGGAAAGTCACACATATATAATAGACAACTCTCTTTCTGCAGCAGAAGATATGAGTTATAGATTAGTCCGAAATCTGCCGAGATATATGAATGCAAATGAAATCACTCTTATCCGCACAGGTCTGCGGGAAATAATCATAAACGCAATAGAACATGGCAATCTTCAGATTTCATCAGATGATAAATCCGATGCAATGATTAAGGGAGAATATTACAATCTCCTTCAGCACAGACAGAATATACCTGAATATAAAAATAAAAAAGTCACCATTTCTTATATTCTTGAGGAAACTTCGGCAAAATATACAATTACAGATGAAGGAAAGGGATTTAAGCATGAAATCAAGAAAAAAGAAATAGCTGATGATAAAAAGCTTCATGGGCGCGGAATTATGATGGCTCAAAATATATTCGATTCGGTTAAATACAATAAAACTGGCAATTCAGTGACACTTACAAAAAACTTCACAAAACAATAACCGGTTGAAGAATCAATCATCAACCGGTTTACTTATAACCATAAATATATACTTAATTAAAATCAATAGGAATCTACGACGTTTTCTTTTTCCTGAATATTCAGAATTCCTTTCTGTGCCGCTGTCTTTTTGCGTTCTTCTATTGACGGCATTTCCGAGGCAAGACGCTTGCGGGAATAGACATCTATTGCGGTATAATATTTATCATTTGCAGCTGAAACATCAGTTTTAAAATAATTATATTCTCTCCATTTTTTCAGACGCAGATAATGATTCATAAGATACTTAGAGGTTTCATTTATACGATAAGCTTCAACATATAATTCTGCTACAGTTTCAACAGGAAGACTGTCGAGATAAGCCGAGAAAGAAGCAGATACAGGAGATGCCTCTTTGGTAGCAAAGAAAAAATCTGTATCATATGATGTATCAAAACCCACACCCAAACCTATTGTAAGAGCGCTTGTTTTTAAAATTTCTTTTTTATCTTCGTTCATTTCGTGCCGATATTCGAACTTAAACATCGAACATGAAGCAAGAATCACGGGAATCAATATTATAAACTTTCTCATTGTTACCTCATCCTATATATTTTGGATCAATCAGACAATCTTCTTCAATATCTTCAAGAGCTGTTTTTCCGAGAACCAATTCCATATCCAGAGGAGAAATACCTGTTCCGGGACGTTTTGCACAAAGTAAATCCCTCGTAATTTTTTCTCCTTTGTTTATTCTCTTCAAAGAGCACAAACTCATATTGGCGGAACGAGCAATATTTTTCTCACCGGATGTAACAGCAAAAGATCCGCTACCCGTAATATTTTCAATACGGCGAATACTGTCAACCATATCTTTAAACCCGGACGGATTCAGAGAAACACAAGCATCAGGATCTGTTTCTTCAGTCTTAAAATGCTTTTCAATCACACATGCTCCAAGCGACACTGCACAAAGCGAAGATAATGCATCCGGAGAATGATCCGAAAATCCTACATCAAGACCGAAACGTTCCTTCAGAGATATCATTCTTTTTAAGTTTACATCGCTATCCGTAAGCGGATAAAGCGATACGCAATGAAGAAGAATCAAATCGGCATTTTTTTTCTTCATCAACTGAACACTTTTTTCAATTTCTGAAATTTCATGAAGCCCCGTAGAAGCAATTATTTCCTTTCCGGTCGAAAGAATTTTTTCAATTAGAAATACATCATTTAGCGAACCTGAGGCTATCTTATATCTTTTTACACCTAAGCGCTCAAGCATTTCAACCGAATCAGGGTCGAAGGGTGATGAAAAAAAATCAACTCCGCATTCATCCGCCGCTTTTTTAAGTTTAATATAATCGTCTTCAGTGAATTCAAACTTTCTAAAAAATTCGATCAGATCATAATTGGAAGACAGCGGAGTATTATTCAGATAAGAAGATGAGTAACGGGAATAAAATTTATCAGCTGAAAAAGTCTGAAACTTAACAGAATCAGCGCCGCTTGCAGCAGCAGACTCGATCATGGACAAAGCTTTTGACAGATTTCCGCAGTGGTTTATTCCTATTTCTGCAACAATCCTGACCATCAGCGCCTCCGCATATTTTTGCAATTCTGTTGACTTTTTATTTCAAACATGCTATAATTTCAATATTCGGGAGTAGATTCCCTATATGGCAGTAGTGATAAATTTTACCACATATTTATCAACAACATTTTACCTATCAAAAGCGGAGGAGTATTATGGCAAAACAACTATTAGGAGATATTCTGGTTGATGCAGGCGAAATAACCCAGGCTCAGCTGAATGAAGCACTCGAGATACAGAAAAAGGAAGGCGGACTGATAGGAATTATACTCGTTAACCTCGGACACATTTCAGAACAGTCGCTTGTAAAATATCTGGCTATTCAGGCCGAAAAAGTAGTCAATTCTGATTAGTAATTCTGCGGTTTTCCGCAGAATTACTTTATCTCATACAGCCATCCGAACTTATCTTCAATTTCCCCATACTGAAGCTGAGTCAGCGTTTTATAAAGTTTTGTAATTTTTTCACCAGCTTCAGAAGAAGAACCGAATTTTACTATTCTATCATTAAAATGAAGCTCATTTACAGGTGTAACAACAGCAGCAGTTCCGACTGCACCGATTTCATCAAAACCAGGGACTTCATCAATTGATACCGGTCTGCGTTCAACTTTCATTCCCAGATATTCTTCTGCAATTTTTGAAAGACTTTTATTCGTTATACTGTCGAGAATACTTCCTGATTTAGGAGTGATGTATTTATCTCCCTTAATTCCGATAAAATTTGATGTTCCGAATTCATCGACATATTTCTTTTCTTTGGAATCAAGATAAAGAACTATCGGAAATCCCTTATCGTGGGCGTATTCTCCTCCAGGCAGACCGGCAGCATAATTTCCTCCGACCTTGCAGTCGCCTAGCCCTTCAGGCGCAGCCCGGTCAAAATGATCAAGAACAAGCGCCTTAACCGGTTTAAATCCGCCCTTATAATAAGGCCCGACAGGTGTAACCAGCATAAGGAAAACATACTCAGAAGCGGGACCGAGTCCGATTTTAGGACCTGATCCGAATACCAATGGTCTGATATAAAGACTAGCGCCTGTTCCGTAAGGCGGAATATATGACTTGTTAGCAATAACTACTTTTTTTAACGCATCAAGGAACATCTCCTCCGGGATTGACGGCATTTTGATACGTTCGCACGAATGATTGATTCTAGCGGCATTTTCTTCCGGTCTGAAGACAACAATTCGGCCATCCTTTGTATTGAAGGCTTTCAATCCTTCAAATGCCTGCTGTCCGTAATGAAGAGCCGGAGCTGCGATATTGATATCTATAGTATCCTCGGAATAAAGATCCCCGCCTGACCACTTGCCTTCTTTATAATAATAACGGATGTTGAAATCAGTTTTAACATAACCGAAAGGAAGATTTGTCCAGTCAATGTTCTTTGTATCAAGTGAAGGCATAATTCCCCCGAGTCCTATATGATATTTAATGACAGTTAAGTTTAAAATTGAAAGCCCTAACGTCAATAATTTAATGCCGGATCAGCGAAAAACAGCAAAAGCGTATTCTGCTCCCGGATTGCAATGCTGTCAAATAAATGGATTTTATACGAATGTAATGAGTATTATATTATGTTGCGGAAATTAAATTTATTCACAATATTCGATATTTGTTCAAAATCATCAGAACTTTCAAGCAGAAATTCTATTCCGTATTCATTATCATTCTGCCAGACGACCTTTCCGCGGAGCGATGTCGCCTCACCACGATTCACATGAAGAAAAACCTTTTCTCCTATTTCAATCGGAATATCAGCCAAAATACATGCCCCTGTAGCCGATATGTTTTTGAGAACGCAGGAAACACTGCCGCTTGCCGTACGGGAAGTATGAATATAATCGCCGTCCGAATAATAACGGCTGCTGTTTCTTTTTTCTTCACCATTCATTGACATTCTATAGGTCCCTCAATTTCACCTTTTACGAATTGATGTGCAAAAGGATCTTCTAATGAAAAAAATTTATTCTTATCTCCGTAAAAAACAATTTGCGATGAATCAAGCAGAACTATATCATCGGCAATTTTTTCAGCAAACTTCATATCATGAGTAACTATAAGCGACGTTGTTTTTTCTGTCTCGCGAATCTCCAGTATAAGATCAGCGATCGAATCCGTGAGAACAGGATCCAAACCCGCCGCCGGATCGTCATAAAGAATCACTTTGGGTTTCATTGCCAAAACCCGGGCAATGCCTGCCCTTTTCTGCATTCCGCCTGAAAGTTCAGTAGGAAATTTTTCTTCTGAACCTTCGAGACCTACACGGCGCAGATTATAAAGTACAATGTCCGGAATTTCATTTTCCGTTAACCCTTTACGCCGTAGAGGAAACGCCACATTGTCAAAGAGATTCATCGAATCAAATAATCCGCCTTTCTGAAAAACATAACCTATACTCAGTTTATTTGCACGAAAATAATCTTCGTGTGATATTTTTTTTCCGTCAAAAAGAACTTCACCGGAATCCGGAACTAAAAGGCCCGCAGCAATTTTAAGAAGAACGCTCTTGCCGGAACCGTTTTTCCCAAGGATAACCGTATTTGACATAATTTCCGATTTTACGGAGACATTCTGCAGAACATTTTTTTTACCGAAGGATATACTTGCTGATTTTATCTCTATCAACGGTATTTCCACCTTTTGTATTCACGCAGAGATTCGAGGATATTTATATATGAAATATAACGGCCTTCATAAATTTTGCCCTTATCGAGCGCCCGCTGAATTTCGCAACCCGGTTCATGATCGTGAGAACATCCTGAAAACTGGCATTTAGATGAATATTTTTTAAATTCATAAAAATAATCCGAAAGTTCATATTCTTCGATATCAGGAATACCGAATTCCCGAAGTCCGGGCGAATCGATTATTGCGGTTTTTTTATCAATACGGTACATGATCGTATTAGTAGTCGTATGCCGTCCCTTCCCGGTCGACTCGGATACTTCAGATACTTTCAGATTTTTTTCCGGAAATATTTTATTTATCAGTGAAGATTTTCCGCAACCCGATACCCCTATAAAAAGAACATGCTTGTTTTTAATATAAGATGCAACTTCACTTATGCCGCTGTCAGAGACACAACTGGTTTTAAATATTTTGAGTCCGCTTTTTGAATAATACTCATCCAGATATGATTCGGTTTCATCACATGAAAGATCTGATTTGTTAACACAGAGAGCGACAGGAATCGATGAATTGTTAGCCTTAACATAAACGCGGTCTGCAAACCTAAGATTCATGAAAGGATCAGAAAATGACTGCACAATCATTATGAGGTCAAGATTAGCCGCAATGATATCCTCACGGCTGTTTTTACCCTTTTCTTTGCGGGAAATTTTATTTTTTCTTTCGCAGACAGATTCGATTACGGCACGAGGGTCAGAGTCATTTTCAATAATTATATCAACAATATCGCCTACGGCAACGGGATTAGTCATTTGATGCCACGAACTGTCAATTCTCATCTTACCCTTCAGAAAAGAATCATATTCTATTCCGCCGGATTCAACAGTATAGTGCCGTCCAAAAACTTTAGTGACTAATCCCTTAGCCCTTTTCTGCATATTAATATCGGTAATGATCCGGTTTATAAGGTCCTTCGATATTCAGCCCCAAATATTCGGCCTGTTCCTTAGTTAACGATGTAAGCTTCGCACCGATTCTGCTAAGATGCAGACGGGCAACCTCCTCATCAAGTTTCTTAGGAAGTGTATAGACCTTGTTCTCCAGTTTTTCCGTTGCGAGCATAATCTGAGCCAGAGTCTGGTTTGTGAAACTGTTGCTCATTACGAATGAAGGATGACCTGTTGCACATCCGAGATTAACAAGACGTCCTTCAGCAAGAACGATAATAGATCTTCCTGATTTTAGATAAAACTGATCAACCTGAGGTTTAATATTAACTCGTTTAATTCCGCTTGTACTCTCAAGATAATTCATATCTATTTCACTGTCGAAATGACCGATATTGCACAGAATAGCTTCATTCTTCATCTGCTCCATGTGTGTTCCGGTGATTACCGAAAAGCACCCTGTTGCAGTAACAAAAATATCACCCTTCGCAACAATGTCTTCCATCGTTACAACTTCGTATCCTTCCATTGCAGCCTGAAGAGCACAAATAGGATCAATTTCCGTAACAAAGACTTTCGCACCCATTCCTTTGAATGCATGAGCACAGCCTTTTCCGACATCTCCGTATCCGCAAACAACACAGACTTTTCCGGCAATCATAATATCAGTTGCACGTTTTATTCCGTCAAGAAGGGATTCACGGCAGCCGTATAGATTGTCGAATTTGGATTTTGTAACAGAATCGTTTACGTTTACAGCAGGGAAAAGAAGTTCACCCTTCTCAGCCAACTGATAAAGTCTGTGAACACCAGTGGTAGTTTCCTCAGAAACTCCCTTTATCTTTGAAGCTATCTTTGTCCAGCGGGCAGAATCTGACTGATAAGAATCATATATTCTGTCGAGAATTATCTGAAACTCTTTGTTGTCAGATTTGCGGTCAAGAAGCGATTTGTCTTTTTCTGTTTTAACACCTTCGTGAATCAGAAGAGTTGCATCTCCTCCGTCATCGACTATAAGATCCGGTCCGCTACCGTCAGGCCATGTTAAAGCCATTTCGGTACACCACCAGTAATCTTCAAGCGTCTCGCCCTTCCAAGCAAAAACTTTTGCAAGGCCGAGTTTTGCAACTGCCGCAGCGGCATGATCCTGTGTTGAGTAAATATTGCAAGATGCCCATCTCAAATCGGCGCCCAACTCATAAAGAGTCTCAATCAGCATCGCAGTCTGAATTGTCATATGAAGAGAACCGGTAATTTTCAGACCTTTGAGGGGTTTGGTCTTTCCGTATTTTTCGCGTGCAGCCATAAGACCCGGCATTTCATTACGGGAAAGCTCCATCTCCTTTATTCCGAAAGAAGCAAGACTGATGTCGGCAACTTTGAAATCCAGGGTTAAATCGAGAGCTTTTGTTTTCATAATTTCTCCTTATTCTTTAGGGCAGTCCAATACCGTCTGACTGTTCTCATCTTTCTCTTTGCGTATAGTTTTTTCTACCCTGTCTATTTTATATCCGCACAAAACTTTGTTATTCAATATACAAATATGATGACTGCAGGATTTGCATTGGCTTAGATACATAAACATCTCCGTAAACTTTTACGCAAAGATATTTTTGCTCCCCCCTGCTGTCTACAAAAATATTGAGTCAAGAGACAATTTTACAAAAAGAAAACAGAATCAGTTCTTATCAATAACATACATTGAATCAATTAAGCTTGAATATTTTTCTTCAACTGCTTTCCGTTTTATTTTTAATGTACCCGTAAGCTCGCCGGTAGCCTGACTCCACTCATCAGCAATTAGAGCAATCCTTCTGATTTGTTCAACTCTCGAAAATGACTTAAGCATTTTTTCAATATCTTCAAGAACTGCTTTATTAATACTTTCATCAACTAAAGCGGCATTTAAATCCTTACGTATATCCATTGCTGAAGCCAGTTTTTTTATTTCAACAGGATTAACAACTATTATTGCGGAGAGAAATTTTCTCTTGTCGCCGATTACTGCAAGCTGTTCAACATATTTTGACTTTCTGGCAGCAGCTTCGATATTCTGAGGAGAAACATTTTTTCCGCCTGCTGTGACTATTATATCCTTTATTCTTCCTGTTATTTTAAGATAACCTTCTTTGTCAAGATAACCGAGATCACCTGTCTTGAAAAATCCGTTTTTATCAAAAACTTCCTTTGTTGCTTTTGGATTTTTATAATAACCCATCATTATCTGATCGCCTTTCGCAAGTATTTCGCCTTCATCAGAAATCGCAATCTCTGTTTCACTCATCGCACATCCGACAGTTCCGCGCTTAATTTTTCCGGGTTTGTTAACTGTAAGAATCGGTGCGCATTCGGTAAGACCGTAACCTTCATAAAGATTAATCCCTAGACTCAGAAAAAAATTCATATCATTAACGGAAAGAGCAGCTCCTCCCGATATAGCAATTTTTACCTTTGAAAATCCGAGCTCATTTTTTATTCTTGAAAGAACTATTTTATCAGCAACTTTAACAAGCATCTTTTTTACACCGCTGAGAGGAACACCTTCACAGATGCTCGGGATTCTGAGCGAACCCGCTTTTAGACATGCCGCAACAACAGACCTTTTTATTATACCGTAACCTCTGATCTGCTCAAGAATACCTGAATGAATCTTTTCATAAAGACGCGGAACACTGTTTAGAACATCCGGAAAAACAAGCTTAGTATCAGCAATTACATTCCGTATATCACTTGAAAACGCAACGATACAT
Source organism: Spirochaetota bacterium (assembly GCA_035430785.1). Classification (GTDB taxonomy): domain Bacteria; phylum Spirochaetota; class UBA4802; order UBA4802; family JAFGJZ01; genus JAKJGA01. The sequence goes on from DAOMHE010000046.1 coordinate 14,042, forward strand.
CCGTAAAATATCGGAGTATAAAAAGCAGCCGTGCGCTCAAGAGCGTGTGATAAAGGAAGAAATGACATAAATATTTCATTTTCGGATATTTCTTTTTCAAAGACAGCAGCAACCTGAGTCAGGTCAGAATAAAAATTCTCATACGACAGCATTACACCCTTCGGATTGCCTGTTGTACCGGAAGTATAGATAATAGAACAAAGATCCTTATCTTTTATCGCACTTCTGCGCTTTAAAAGCTCGGCATCTTTTTTCAGCTTCATTCCTTTTGATAGAACAAGTTCAAAAGACGGGCACTTTTTAATTTCATCGAATGCAATAATTTCTTTTAAGGAAGGGGCTTTCTTTTTGATTGAAGCAATTTTTTCATACTGATCAAAACTTCCTACGAAGCACATTTTTACAGATGAATGCTTTATTGCATACAATGCTTCTTCCGGAGAATTTGTAGGATAAATGGGAACATGAACCGCACCGATTGAAAGTGCCGCAAGATCGGCAACCCACCATTCATAGCGGTTAAATGAAAAAACAGATACCCG
>DAOMHE010000047.1:0-11325 GCA_035430785.1 Spirochaetota bacterium
ACAAGGGATGATGAACTTCTTCGTTACGGAGCAAGTTCGCGTGCGCTGTTTAATTTACTATCGATAGGCGGAGCTGTTGCAGTGTTTGACGGAAGAGATTATGTTGACTTTGATGACATTAAAAAAATCGCACTTCCTGTTCTTTCTCACAGAATAAAGCCGGTTGATTCATTCGGTCTTGAGATAGAATCTTCCGGAGAAAATGTTAAAAGAATTCTTGAGTCTGTTGAGGTTCCGCGCTGAATGTTCTATGAACTGTATGCTCAGGGTATAATAACCTTATCGACTCTTTTGATCAGCCTTGCTCTTCTGGCGGTCATTTTAGTATTTTCTGTCATTCTTTATAGAAGCAGAATATTCATTTCGATGAAGTATTTTTCTTTTGCGTTATTAGTTTCTGCCGGGGTTTGTTTTTTCCTTCCGCCGGAATTATGGCTGAAAATCGCTGCCGTAATGATTGTTTTCGGATTTATTCAGGGTATTCTGCTTTGTCTTTTTATGAAGCTTAGCGGAATCGATAACATAAATCTGAAATATTCTCATGCAAGAATTGCATTTGTCGGAATTAATGAAACCTTATCGGCTGAGGTTAAAATCAGGCGTTTGTCTTTCCTGTCTAAATTTTTCAATTATTATATTGAGGGAAGCGACAGCTGTTACTTGAGGATTAAACCTGAAGCAAAGCAATTTTCATATCTTCCGGGGAAAATACTTACATTCATAATCGATGCTTCATTTGCTCTGAGAGGTTATGATAAAGACTCAAATCTGTTCGGTTATATTGCGCTCAAGTATCCGTATAACCTCATTTTTCCATGGAGGAAGAAAGCAGTTTTAATTCTGCCCGAACTTGCGATTCTGAGTTCTTCATTTGCAGTATTTGCAGGCAAGAAAATTCCTAAATCGGATGACCTGAATAAGCTGACACCTGTAAGAAGACTTTCAAAACTTCGTACGGAATCTTTTCTTCATCTTGCGAAATTCTCTGCCGGAGAATCACTTTCTCAGATTGATTTCAGGGCGAGCATGCGTTCGAAAGAAATTATTTCTAAAAAATATTCAAAGAGTATTGATCTTCGTGCGCTGACTGCAATCGGATTCGGAAGAAGAGTTCTGTCTGCCGGAGTTCCAGAAGAGATGCTTTCGATTTTCGGAAAGATGATTGCCGAGAACTTTGCAAAAGGAATTCATACCGATGCGGTATTGTTTGATATGGCATGCCGTCAAAACTATGATTTATCGACTGATCCTGCAAAAGCACTTCGCTTTGGAAAGGATATAGCTTCGGCTCAGCCGACGGTTCATGAAGAAGATGAATTTTGTATTCCGGAAATTATCGGCAGAAGAATAAGGGATTATACTCATTTCAGACTTCTTACAGCCTGGGGCGGATCTTTTGACTGTTCGCGCGCGATTGAAGTCGCTTCGATGTTTGTCAAAAACGGAGCTGATGCGGAAATAAATATTTATGCTCCTGAGGTTTTTTCCATACTTGATAAAAATGCTGATGCAAAGGCTTCAATATTTTTTGGAAAACTTATGGATGAATACTCGATGAAGGCAAAAAAATGCGGTGTTGATGTTATCTGGTTTTCTTGAAGTATTGATAAACCAATAAGGATAATATGGTATACAGTGTAAATAATCTGATCGAACAAATTAAGCAAAGCGGTTTAAAGCCGACTGATACTGTTCATATTCATTCTTCTATGAAAGCTGTTGGAGAAACAGATAATGGAGTAGATACGGTTCTTGATGCTTTTATTAAATATTTTGCTGAAGGGCTCTTGACTTTTCCTTCCCATACATGGGCTACAATCAACAAAAATAATCTTTTATTTGATCCACTGGTTGAAAAGCCGTGTGTAGGAATTATTTCTTCTGTTTTTTTGAAGCGTCCAGGTGTTGTCAGATCTCTTCATCCGACTCACTCTGTAGCTGCCATAGGAAAAAGCGCAGAATACTTTATTGCCGGCGATGAAGAATCTTCTACTCCTTGTGCGAGAAAAGGATGCTATGGAAAACTCTATGATAATAATTCAAAAATAATTTTCTTAGGCTGCAGTCTGAAATCCAACACTATCATTCACGGCGCGGAAGAGTGGAATAATATTCCGGATAGATTGTCAGAAGATTTTCTTCATTTAAAGATAAAGAAGTATTCCGGCGAAATTGTTGATCGGCCGATGAGAACGCATTTGCAGAAATATGGTGATATATCTCAAAATTATGATAAAATTGAACAGCTGCTTTTTAAACATAAAATAGCTCACGAATCAAAGATTGGTGATGCACGGACTATAATATGCAGAACCCGTGAAATGATAGATTATGTGTCCGGATTACTGCAAAAGAATCCTGATTTGTTTATTGACTCTAAACCTGTTCAGGAAGATTAATTAAACTCTTCCCCAATCGTCTTTGATTCTTACGATATCAGTTTCGATGCATTCACCAAGTTGAGTTTCAATAAAAATAAAATCTTCTTCTCCGGTATTTTCAACCTGATGAATTCCTTCAACCGGAATATTAACTACATCACCGGCAGTTAATTCCTTCGATTTTCCATTGAGGGAGAATAAACCTTTGCCCTGGACGATTACCCAGTTTTCGCTTCGAAGCATGTGTTTCTGAAGAGAGAGTCTCATGCCGGAATGAACAATAATCCTTTTAACCCGGTAATTTCTTTCATTGATATATTCTTCCCATTTGCCCCATGGTCTTTCTTCCTCGAAAATCATTAATTGCCTCATTTCGTTTTAAAAAATATGCCGCAGACCCGGGTAAAAGTTCATACGTTTGGATTAACTTTTCTGTCAACGTATGCCAATTCAATAATATTTCCGTCAGGATCACAAACTGCGCTTTCGTAGAAACCGTCGTCATACTGCTCTTTTATTTTTTTCATCTCAGCATTCTGACTGATAAAGTAATCAGTCAGTCTGTCAACTTCTTCTTTTGAATCAACTTCGAGCGAAAAATGAGAATAGCCGGTTCTTTCTGCTAAATCCGAGCTTGAAAGATCTGTTCTAGTCATGATTTCTATTTTAGTTCCTGAAGATAATTCTATAAAGACGCACGAAAAATCTCCGGCAGTGTGGCGGAAGAGAACTGATGCTTGAAAGTGTTTTTTATAAAATTCAACTGAACGGTTAATGTCTTTTGTCCAGAAAGCTATGTGATGCAGTTTCATTTTGCCTCGTTTGAATTAATGGAATTAATTCATTAAGTTTAATTCTTTGTATTAATTCAAGTAATTTGATTTTATGCCCGGCAAAATTATAAAAAAAGTTGTGCCTTTTCCTTCTTTGCTTTCAAACCATATTTTTCCGCAATGCAATTCAACAATTTCTTTTGTTATTGAAAGACCCAGACCTGTAGATTTCTCATTCGAGGTTCCCTCTCTTCCTGATACTGTATAAGGTTTAAAAAGGTCGTCCTGGAGAGATGCCGGAATTCCTATACCCGTATCTGCAATGCTGATCAGAATTTCTTCATTTTGGATTTGTTTTATTTCAATGCGTATGCTCCCGCCATAGTGAGTAAATTTGAGAGCATTAGAAATAAGATTATCCATTACTCTTGAGAATTTGACTCTGTTTACGTTGCAGTATATATGTTCATCCGCAGTTGAGATGTTGAGATTTATATTCTTTTCAAGAGCCTTGGGAGTGTGACAGTCAATAGTAGATTGAATTTTATTTCCGGATCTTTCTGATCTTAGGAATTGTACTCTTTCCTCCGTTTCGCAGTGCTGAGTAATGAGGCGACATTATTTCAATTCCGTTTTCAGCGCATTTGTCCTGTATGGCCTGATGCAGTGTTGAATAAATTACTGCAGTCTTTTCCGGTTTGTCTGTATAACAGTTTAACTCATAGTTAACATAAAAATCATTAAGTGCAGTTTGCAGTATGAAGGGTCGCGGTTTCTTCATTATATCTTTAACGGAAAGAGCCGCGTCTGTCAGCACTTCGTGAATCTTACGCCAGGGAATATCATAACCCAAGGTTATTGATGTGTTTAATATGAGTCCTTCGCCTGAACACGCGGAAGTCGTATAATTTTCAATATGGCTGTTCATGACGATTGAATTCGGAATAGTGATAATTATATTTTTAATTGTGCGGATTCTGGTTACAAGAAGTGTTTTTTCGAGAATGTCTCCGGTTGTTTCTCCGATTTTTACGCGGTCCCCGATTCTAAAGGCTGAAGTGTAGGTGAGTATTACGCCTGATATTATATTTGAAACGATAGATGTCGAGCCGAGAGAAAGAAGAATCCCCGCGAAAATTGAAACACCCTTAAAAGCTTCTGACTGAGATCCCGGGAGATAAGGGAATATTATTATCAGAGTGAACATTACGATCAGTATTTTTACGATTTTAAAAGTGGGATTTGCCCAGTCTTTATGGAAGTTGCTGAAACCGAGATTTCCTTTTTCTATTTCGCCGAAAAAAACTGCAGCTAATTTTACTATATATCTGCTTATAAAAATCATTGCCGCGATGAAAAACATATTTGGTATGAAACTAATTGCGGCTGAACCTGCCGATTTGATGGGATCCGCAATATATCCGAATAAGGTGTCTGCCCATGTCTGTGTAAATTCAAAAAAACTGAATGTAATAGGTATAAAAATGTAGAGCATTAAAAGAGTAAGAAAAAGCCGGAAAAATCTGACTGTTTTTTGAGCGGCTGAAATTATTTTATCTTCTGAAAGTAATGTCATGTTTTTAATGTGAACTGATCTGATTATTCCGCCCTTGAGTGCCGGTATAGAATTATAAAGAAAATCAGAAGTAATTTTAATTGTTTTGTATAATCTAAAGGCGATTGTTATTGATAGAATCAGATAGAAAAAACTTGCGGTATTTCTGTAAAACCGGAAAGATTCAATTTCCGGAAAAACTTTTATTGTTAGTGATATGAAAACAAATAGAAAGACTATTGCTGAAAATATTTTTGCTTCTTTTAGTAGCAGTATAAGAGAATTGCGCTTGAGATCAAGTTTAATGGAACGGGAGGCGGATTTATTTGTGCTCCGAGGTTTTGTTTTGGTTTCTATCCGGCGGCTGATTTTTGATAAAATTATTAAGGTTATGAAATATAATCCGGTTGAAAGAAAAATTAAGATTGCGGCTGCGGCGATTCTGTGTCCGAACTCAATGTTCTGCGTCAGGTTTGAAATGATATTATCCAATTAATCCTCCGACACCATTGTATTTTCGTTATTTGACAGCAATTAGATATCATTTTTTATTAAAAGTCAATACAGTATTGCACTTAATAAATAATTACAGAATAGTTATCTGATTATACTTTGTTTCAGGATGGATTTTCTTTTAAACTAATTTGCGGATTTATTGTTCCTGAAGCTCAGCGTGTACATAATTATTTACATTAACGGTTTTGCCTCTGGGATCTATTTCCGTGCCTTCAACGTAGTAAATAATAAATATTTTTCCGAACATATTTCTATTCTGAACAGGAAGCAGTGACTCTTTTGAAGTTGTGAAAAACGCATATTCGGGATTATCTTTAGAGCGGAATGTCATTATTTGTTTTTTTGCATTTCTGAACCTTAAATAATAACCGCATCCCTCAAAACCCATGTAACCGCCTATATAGCGTCCGGTGAATGAAAGCATTTCATTTTCTTTTTCCATGATCGGTTCAGTCTTGATGACTTTTGCTGCAACAGGTTCTGTTTTTATTTGTGTCACGGTTTTTTCAGCGCACGAAATGGAAAGAGAAAGAATTATTGCTATAAATGCTGTTTTCATTGATGCAGGCCCCGCGAAATATGATAGGATCAGCAGTATGATTATAATGAATAAATATCAAGAATATTTTGATCCTCAAAGATAAGAATCTATTTAGTGATTGATATATTTGCTTAAGACTATAATGTTAGAGATTATATTGATGGGCTTAATTCATATATTTGTTTGATGAAAAAGACAGTTTATAATTTATAAATAAAAGGATTAAGAAATGTGAAAATTGCTATTCATAAAAGAAACTTGTGCAGCAAAAAGATAATGACAACATTCTTGAAAATAATTCGGATATCTGTTCTTTTTCTAATTTGTTCTTTTATTTTTTCCGCATTGTCCATGGTTTTTAAACCGCGTTATCATGATTTATATGGTTTGATTGATAAGCAGGGTAATGAATTGTTTTCACCGCAATTTGATGAAATTGCAAAAGGTTTTAATCTTATAGCTGTGCGTAAAAACAACTTGTGGGGATTTGTCGACAGAAATGGACAAATGATTGTTGAACCGAAGTATTACCATCTTCAATATCGAATGGGTACATCCGGAACTAATATTGATGACGTAGACGGATTGATGGCAGTTGCAGACAATAAATTCAACTGGGGTGTTATAGATTCAACAGGTAATGAAAGAATTAAACCTCAATACAAAAAACTTCATATAGAATATGGAGGTTTGATTTGGATAATGAAAAATAATTTATGGGGATTGCTTAACCAGCATGGAAGATTAATTCTTCCGTGTGTTTTTGAGGATTACTATGATTTTAATAACTGCAGGGCATGGGTAAAAAAAAATAATAAATGGGCTCAAATTGATTTTGAAGGAGAATATTTGTCAGACTTTCTTTTTGATGATGTTAAAATATTCCTGAATGGGGATATCGCAGAAGTAAAAATTAAGGGAAGACATCATCTTAGAAGAAAAGATGGACGATTTATTCCGGTTCCGAAGTATCAGTCAGTATGCGTCTATGAGAATGGAACAGTTGAGGTGAAAATTGATAATAAATATGGGGTTATCGATGATTCTGGTAGATTCATAATAAAGCCAATATATGATAGAATATATTATATGAAATATGGGTATGGAATATGGATAAATGATAAAGAAGGGCTTACTGATTTAAATGGAAAAATAATTCTTCCTCCGGTTTGCGATCGAACATTTTTTTGTTCAAAAAATATTCTGACGGGATTGAAAGATAATTTCTGGTACTTGTATGATATTCATGGAAATCCTATAACTTCAGAAAAATATACTGATTGGGAACATAGTAATATCGATAATACTGTTTTTGCACAAAGTAGGAATGAATGGCACTTGATATATAAAAATGGAATTTCAATTCTCAGAAATGTATCGTTTAACTATTCAGAAGGATTGGCTAGTGTGGAAATCGATGATAAAGCAGGTTATATCGATATGAGCGGCAAAATTATGATAGAGCCGCTTTATTCGCGTGCAGAATTTTTTAGAAATGGTTCAGCTATTGTTGGAATAAAGGATAAATGTTTTCTTATTGATAAAAAGGGGAAACGAATCAGCAAAAGATATAATGATTTAGATTATACTTATTCAGGAATGTTTATTGCTGTTGACTGGGGTGTATGGAGTAAAAAAGGATATTCTCTCAGAAATAAATAATTTGTGGTAAAATCATTTTAAATCTCAGATAAACCTTGACCACCTTTATTTTGAGTGGACTGTCAGGTGAATACTATCCAATACACATGGAGACTTTATGAGTGAACCTTTTATTCTTGGAGTAAATTACTGGCCACGCCGGAAGGCAATGAGTTGGTGGTCAGATTTTGATAAAGGTGAGGTCGATGATGAATTTGCCCTTATTAAATCATATGGAATGACTCTTGTAAGAATATTTCTGTTGTGGGATGATTTTCAGAAGAGCCCGGATAGTATTTCTTCCAAAGCACTTTCGGATCTGGAAACTGTATTTGAAATTGCTGAAAAACATTCTTTGAAGCTTGATGTAACGTTTTTTACGGGGCATATGAGCGGACCGAATTGGGCGCCGGGCTGGTCGCTTGAAGGTTCTCCTTTAACCGGTGCACGTAAACTTGTGTGCGGCGAAAAAATTGTAAATTCTTCATATCTGAATCCGTTTCATAATCCTCTTATGATATCTGCTGAAAAGAAACTTATAACAGAAGTTGTCAGTATTTTTAAAGATCATTCTGCACTTTATATGTGGAATCTCGGTAACGAGCCTGATCTTTTTTCAATTAATAATAATGAATCTGCAACAGACTGGGTAAAAATAATGACTGAATTTATACATTCCATAGATGTACGTCATCCGGTCACATGCGGTCTTCATTCTGCCAGTTTGTCGGAAGTAAATTCATTCAGGGTTGATGAAGTCTTTGCTCATACTGATATTGCCGTAATGCATGCTTATCCGATGTATTCGGATATTGCAGAAGGCCCGCTTGATTTCAATTATGTTCCGTTTACATGTGCTTTAGCTTCTGCTCTTTGCGGTAAACCCGTTATGATGGAAGAATTCGGCGGATGCACATCCCCTGCCGGAGGAAAGAGCGAAATATGGAACTGGAAAATGTACGGAGAAGACCGTACTCAGTTTATGGCTGGAGAGGAAGATTTTGCAGTGTATCTGAATGAAGTGCTTCCCCGATTAGTTGATGCCGGAGCTACTGGCGCGCTTATCTGGTGCTTTGCGGACTATGATTCTTCTCTCTGGAACAAGCCGCCTTGCGATGAGGTGCGTCACGAACGGTATTTCGGTCTGGTTCGTCCGGATGGTAGTATCAAGCCTCATGCTGAAGTGATTAAAAAATTTGCCGATTCCCGTCCATTTGTTAAGGAAGATGTCCGCAAAGTCGAATTGGGTATGAGTTCTGAAGATTATTACAAGTCTCCATATGAGAACATGAAAAATCTTTACCGGAAATATATTGAAAATATTTAATATATATTTTCCTCATAAGGGTTTTCTGAAATACTTATCTGTTTTTTTTATTATTGCAATAAAACGATTTTTATTCTCTCTGGATTTATGAAGAAATTTTATATTATCGACGGACACGCGCTTTGTTACCGCGCTTATTATGCTTTCATAAAAAATCCCCTTATTAATTCAAAGGGTCAGAATACTTCGGCTGTTTACGGATTCGCAAAAATGCTCTTGAAGCTTATTTCCGAACAAAAGCCCGACTATCTGGCTGTTGCGTTTGATCCCAAAGAGAAATCATTCCGCTTCAAGCTCTATGAAGAATATAAGGCAAACAGAAAGAAAATGCCTGATGATCTCCGCCAGCAGATTGAAGAGATAAAGAATCTTGTCGTCCGCCTCGGAATTCCAACTCTTATAAGCGAGGGCTTTGAAGCCGACGATGTTCTAGGCTCGGTCGCAAAAAAATTCGGAAAAGATTCGACTGAAGTTGTTCTTGTAACCGGAGATAAGGATGCTTACCAGCTGGTTAATGCCAATGTTTCAATTTATGCGAATACAAAGGGAATTTCAGAATACGATATATATGACCGTGAAAAAGTTTTTTCAAAACTGTCGATTTATCCCGAACAGGTTATAGATTATATGGCGCTTACGGGAGACACTGCGGATAATGTTCCGGGAATAAAAGGCATCGGCGAGAAAACCGCGCTTAAACTTATTTCTGATTACGGCAATCTTGAAGGAATTTTTGCAAATTCGGAGAAACTTAAAGGTAAGCTCAAGGAACAAATTGAAAACGGAAAGGACTCAGCATATCTCAGCAAGGAACTTGTTACAATCAATTGTGATGTAGAAATAAATCATTCGCTTAATGATTTTACTTTTACCGGAATAGATAATTCAAAGGCGCTCGAATATTTCCGTGAGCTGGAAATGAATTCTATGATTAATGAATTTTCCGTTCAGCAGGAGGAAAAGACATTCGAGGCGGAAATAAAAAATTATATTACTGTAACTACACGCGAAAAACTTGATGAAATGATCAGACTGATAAGACAGAATGGACTTGTTTCAATCGATACGGAAACGACTTCTGTTAAACCGATGGAAGCTTCTATTGTCGGAGTTTCTTTTTCGGTTGAGGAAAAGCAGGGATGGTATATTCCTGCTGATCAGGCGGATTTATTTTCTGAAAAGAAATGCGAGTTTTCATTTGATGAAGCTCTTTCACTTATTAAAGAAATTCTTGAAGATGATTCGATAAAGAAAATCGGTCAGAATATCAAATACGACATACTCGTATACAGGAATGCCGGTATAAATGTTAAAGGCGTTGTATTTGATACAATGATTGCGTCGTATGTTCTTGAGAATGACAGGCGCAGGCATAACCTCGATGATATGGCTCGCGATTATCTGAATTATAAAACTATAACCTATGACGATATCACAGGGACGGGAAAAAACAGACTGGATATTCGTGATGTTCCGCTTGAAAAGATTTCGGAATACGCAGCTGAAGATACTGATATAGCTCTCAGGCTTTATAATTATCTCAAGCCGCGTATCGAAGCGGAAGAAAGTCTGAAGAAACTGTTTTATGATATAGAAATGCCTTTGGTTGATGTACTTGCCGATATGGAATATTGCGGAGTAAAAATCGATAAGGCTCATTTTGCGTATCTTTCAAGCCATCTTTCATTATTGATGAATGAATGCGAAGAAAAGATATATTCTCTTGCAGGCGGAAAACTGAATCTTAATTCAACGAAAGAGCTTGCAGTACTTCTTTTTGAAAAGCTGGGTCTCAAGAGTTCAAAGAAAACCAAAACAGGATATTCTACAGACATTTCCGTTCTTGAATCTCTTAAAGGTTCGCATGAAATAATTGATTATATAATCGACTACCGCATTTACAATAAGCTGAACGGAACTTACATCGCTCCGATTCCTCTTCTTGTGAATGAGCGTACTGGCAGGGTTCATACGAGCTATAATCAGACAATTGTATCCACCGGGCGTCTTTCCTCAACTGAACCGAATCTTCAGAATATTCCGGCAAAAAGCGATTTCGTAAAAAAAGTCAGAAGAGGTTTTGTTCCGGAGAAAGGTTATATTCTGCTATCGGCGGATTATTCTCAGATTGAATTGCGTCTCGCCGCGCATATCACAGGCGATGCGAATATGAAAAAAGCATTCACCGAAAAAATCGATATTCACAATATGACGGCTTCAAGCGTTTTCGGTGTTAATGCCGATGAGGTAACTCCGCAGATGCGCCGTCAGGCTAAGATTATTAATTTTGCAACAATTTACGGTGTTACGCCTTTCGGTCTTTCGCAGCAGGCGGATATTTCAATGAGCGACGCGAAAGTATTTATTGAGAAGTATTATGAAACGTATCCGAAGTTCCGTGATTATATCGGCCGCATCGTCGCGTTTGCAGCAGAAAAAGGATATGTTGAAACTATCTGCGGAAGACGACGTTATATTCCTGATATTGCTTCGTCAGTATCATTCAGGCGTGAAGGCGCTGAACGCATAGCAATCAATACGCCCATTCAGGGTTCATCCGCAGATATGATCAAAATTGCTATGCGTGATAT
>DAOMHE010000047.1:11425-12809 GCA_035430785.1 Spirochaetota bacterium
GAAGGGGGAATTATGAGTTTTGCCAAAAGAGGCGCCAATACTCAAAATGAAAAAAATCTGGCAGACAGGATAAAGCTTTTAAATGAGCCGGAAATTGAAAAACTGATAATGGATAACTATGCAGAAAATATTTCCGGTTCCATTATGTATTATCTTGATAAAAATTCTGTAGATGTTTTTCATCATGACAGGATATTTCAAATTGTTATATCCGAAATATCAAAAAGCGGATTCAGGTTTGTAAAAAAATATAATGGAGAATTTTCTTTCGAGATTTATCTTTCCGCGCTATCAAGAGAAAAAACTTATGAATATCTTTATAAACATAAAATAATTAAAAAAATAAAAAGTCAGCATCAGCATTTTGCCGATTATTCCAAAGCTATTTATCCTGATATGGAATTTCTTTCGCTTGAGCGTCGTGAACTTTTTGTTTCTGCTTGTGACATAGTAGCAGATTGGAAAAAATCTTTGAAGCCTGAAGAATCTGCTGTGTATGTTATGCGTGTGAAAGAGAAAATGAGTTTCAAGGAAATTGATTCGCTTTTGAAAATTGCCGACTCTTCTAAAATATTCACAAGAATACTTAAAGAAATGAAAGATGAACAAATGCCCAGAATAATGAAGGCAATTGACAGCTATTACGGAGTTTACTGATGGATATTCTGAAGTATATAAATGCGCGTATTGAAGGCAACAGCGTTGCAGAAATAAAGAAAAAAGATAATGCCGAGATTCTTTTGTGCAGTGCAATTCTGCATGGAGAAGAGAAAGTATCACCCGGGCAATGCCTGAGTTTTGATGAAGCGGTTTATTTCGCGGATAAAGGCTTTGAGGTTGATTCGGATAAACTTTTGACAGCTCATATTGCTGAGTGCGCGGAATGCCGCACAATGATCAGGGAAATAATAGAAGCTTCGCGCAAAAAAAATATTAAACTTTCAGAAAATCTCCGCTCGGTAAATTTGAGAGAAAGATCTCTTCCGAAGTTTAATTTTTCTTTTGATTTCAGAAAATACCTCGCACCAGCGCTTGTTATTATTGTGTTCGGTGTAATTGCTTTTTTCGCAGCAGACGGAATTTTCGGTTCAGGTGATGATATCGAAGAATTTAAAGTCAAAACGGATTCAATGACTGTAAAAGCAATAACAGATGAAGATGTTAGTATGATTCAGACCGATTCAGTATCTTACAAGAAGGATCAGGAATCGGGTTATTCAATTACAAAAGACAAAATGATCCGTGCCGGTTATGTTTTTTTCATGATTCAGAATTCAGGAGAACGTATTCCGGTTTATGAAGATATTCTATCGAGGGATATTTCGCGCTCAGGTGAAATCCATATGAATCTTGCGGTTGCAATCGGCCAGAAGGATTTCTATGA
>DAOMHE010000047.1:12909-14315 GCA_035430785.1 Spirochaetota bacterium
ACCCTGGATGTTTCATTTCGGAAGAAGAGTTTAAAAAAACTTCTTTCTGTTATAAAAAAAAGAGAAATAGAAATTGCAGAAGCTATTGCTAAAGATTTTAAGAAGCCGTTTTTCGAATCTTTTATTACTGAAAGCGGAATTATTGAAGATGAAATAAAGTTTATGCTGAAGCGCATCAACCGGCTTTCGAAGATAAAAAAAGCAAAGACTCCGGTTTTTCATTTTAAATCTAATTCTTTTATTGTACCGGAGCCGTACGGAAATATTCTGATAATAAGCCCGTGGAATTATCCATTTCAGCTTGCGCTTTCTCCATTAATCGGAGCTGTTGCCGCCGGAAATTGTGCAGTACTAAAGCCGTCAGAGCTATCTCCGAATACGTCGGCAATTATTGCTGAGATAATATCGGAATCCTTTGAGCCAGGTCATGTCTGTGTTATTAATGGCGGCCGCGAAGTGAGTGAAGCTCTTCTCGATGAAAAGTTTGATTATATATTTTATACCGGCGGTGAATCAGTCGGGAAAATAGTGATGCGGAAGGCTTCGGATAATTTAACGCCTGTTACACTTGAGCTTGGCGGGAAGTCTCCCTGCATAGTTGATAAGACTGCCGATATTGATCTGTCCGCAAAGCGTATCGTTTGGGGAAAATTCTTAAACGCTGGTCAGACATGCGTTGCACCGGATTATATTCTTGTTGATGAAAAAGTTTCTGAAAAGCTCAAAGAGCGCATGATCTATTATATTAATAAATTTTATGGAAATGATGCTCGTCAAAGTTCTGATTACGCACGAATTATAAATGAAAGACATACTGCCAGACTCATGGGCTTAATGAAGGAATGCAGCATATATTTCGGCGGGGATTATGACGAAAAAGAAAAATATATTTCACCGACGATCATAAATTCTCCTGCATGGGAAAGCCCTGTTATGAATGAAGAAATTTTCGGTCCGCTCCTTCCTGTTATAAATTATTCTGAACTGGATTCTGTCTTGAATATAATACGAAGAAGACCAAAACCTCTTGCGCTTTATCTTTTTTCTAAGGATAAAAAAACAGAAAGGAAAATTATGCTGACTGTTTCATTCGGAAGCGGAGCGGTGAATGATACTATAATAAACGCCGGTTCAGCATACATACCGTTCGGAGGAGTAGGGGCGAGCGGTATGGGGTCGTATCATGGAATAAAATCTTTCGAGACTTTTACTCATTATAAGGGTGTAATCAGGAAATCGAACGCGGTGGATATTAATCTCAGATATCCTCCATATACGGATAAAAAACTGAAGATGCTGAAAAAAATTCTCGGCTAGTTTATTATCCGTTCCATGATGCATTTATTACGCTTCCTCTTTGTTCTGTATTTTCTATTTGAAGATATGTATCTATTTCTTCCTGCATG
>DAOMHE010000048.1:0-14273 GCA_035430785.1 Spirochaetota bacterium
CAGTGAAAAAGAAATTCTTCGAAGCAAAATAATGGGAATGGGAGATGCTTCTCTGAAAAAGAGCTACTATACTCAGCTTCAGGAGCATGTAATTAATCTTGAAAAAAGCCGTATAGAAACTGAAGAATCTTTTAAGCGGGCTGAAGCAAATAAAAATCTTTTTATAGCATTATTTAATCAGGCAAGTGACGGAATTATCGTTGTTGATGTTGATAGTGGTAAATTCAAATTCTGTAACAAAGCATTTACGGATATGTTTGATTATCATTCCGATAATCCTCTGCTTTCATTTAATTTGGTATTGCCTATTGAAGATGCAGAAAACCTTGAAAATGCTTTGAAAAAGATGGCTTCGGGAGAAATCCGTTTTTTGAATAATGTAGTAATCCATAAAAATGACGGTGGTATCGTTTATGCAGATATAAGCGGCAGTGCAGTTGAAATAGAGAGCATAAAATATGTTTTAGCTGTTTTTCGTGACATGACCGGAGCGAGAAAACTTGAAATTGAAAAAGCGGAATTTGCCTCGAAGCTTAACCAGGCACAAAAGATGGAAGCTATTGGAACACTTGCAGGCGGTGTTGCCCACGATTTTAACAATATCATAGGCGGGATAATGGGGCTTGCTGAAATATCCCTCGACGAAACGCAAGGCAATGTCGAACTTCAGGATAATCTGAATCAAATAATAAAAGCATGTAAAAGAGCGCGGGATATAACGACTCAGCTTCTTGCTATTACTTATAAGACAGAAAAAAAATATGAACCTGTAAGCTTTAATGAAATTATTCGTGATTCAGTAGTTTTATTGAAAGCTACTCTTCCGGCGGGTGTTTCTATTAGGGTTACTGAATCTGCCAAAGAAGATACTGTTCTGGCAGATCATGCCGGCATAAGCCAGATTATTATGAATTTATGCACAAATTCCGCGCATGCCATGAATTATTCGGGAGAAATCTGTATCAAGACGAGAAATGCGGATGTAGATGAATGTCTTATGCAGAAGAACCCTGATCTCTTGCCTGGACAGCATTTTCTATTAGAAGTTAGTGACACTGGCTGCGGAATTTCCAAGGAAATAGTTGACAGGATATTCGAGCCGTTTTTTACAACGAAAGAGAAAGGAAAAGGTACAGGACTCGGTCTTTCAATCATTCACGGTATTGTGAAGAATCACGGCGGAGTAATATCTGTTTACAGTGAAGAAGGACTGGGAACAACGTTTCGGATATTTTTTCCGATTTCACAACAGCATCGCAAAATGTCCGAAACGGAAAATCTTTCTGAAACATTGACCGCAGCAGATGCAGATATTCTTCTTGTTGATGATGAAGAAGTTCTTGTTAAAGTTGGAGAAAAGATTCTTGAGAAAATGGGAAACAGAGTTGTTTCATTCACAAGCCCATTAGAAGCACTTGCTTATTTTGAAAATAATTGCAATACTTTCGATGCGGTAGTGACAGACATGGCTATGCCTAAAATGAACGGACTTCAGCTTGCAAAAAAAATTCACGACATTAGAAAAGAAATTCCGGTGATTTTGTGCAGCGGATACAGCGATGAGTTAATGAAAGATAAAACAGATATGAAGGATATTGCTAGGCTGATAATGAAGCCTTTTTCTGCCGCCGATATGACAAGAATATTGGCTGAAGTTCTGCAGTTAAAATGAAAGTTCTCATATTCGGATGTGTAATATTCTTTCTATGAACTTAATTAAAAGATGAAAGAAAACCTTTTAATGCCTGAGTGGGGTCTGATTCGAAAAATTAAATCCTGTTGTCTGCAAAAGACTCATCCGAAAGACTTAGTTTGTATCCGCAAATAATACAGCATGCCACTAAAAGAAATGAGCCGCCGGTTATATAGCTGAATGGCATTTTGCTATCCAGAATCAATCCGAATAATGCTGGACTTACGGCAGTACAAAGAACCATCAGAGTCGAGAAAAGGGATCTGATTCCTCCTATATTTTCAGTACCGTAATACTCTGCGAGAACAGCCGTTTTGACTGGACTGCTGATGCCTATTGCAGCACCGGTTAAAAAAAGATATATTGGTGCTGTTACTGGACTGTTGAAAAATGTGACTATTAAAAGAGCAAAAGCAAAAACTATGAGATAAACCGGCAGGAGAACTTTTGCTGAAAATCTGTCAATAAGTCTTCCTCCAGCAATTGTGAAAACCGCTCTTGCTATAGCGTATCCGGTCATGCACGAAGCGAGAAGAGTTACCGGCCAATCTTTAAACTGGGTAAGTGCGCCTTGATGAAAAAATAACCCGGTAACAATAAATGGAATTACAGTAGAACATGCAGCGATTATGTAAAAATTAGTATCGCGAAAAAGTTCTTTTCTGGAAAAATGTTGAGCTTCATTATTTTTTCCTTCAGATGATTTGCTGATATGGAAATTGGTTTTATTCATCATAATGAATAATATTGGTATAAGCAGCAAAGTCATAATGGAATTTGCTGCCATCGAAAAACGCCAGCCTGAGTACAAAATCATAAATCCGACAGTAATAGGAAAAATCATCTCTCCGGCTGCATAACCGAGAGACGTAATGCTGAGAGCACTTCCGCGTTCCTTTGAAAAGAGTTTGGATATCGCTGTGCTGGAAATATGTGATAATAATCCCTGACCTGCTAGCCTTAATCCCCAAAAACCAGCAAAAACAAAAATTATATTATTTGAAAACGCAGTAACGGCAGATGAAACAGAAAGAAGAATGAGAGTGAAAATTGTATACTTGCGAAGATCCATTGTGTCGGCAAATTTTCCGGCATATGCCAGCGCGATAGAACTTAAAATTGTTGCCGCGCCATAAATAGAGCCAATTGTCGATTTGCCCAGACTCATTTCTTTCATTAAATCTGGGACATATAGCGAAATCATGAAAGTCTGACCTAAACTAGAAAAAAAAGTTAGAAGAAAACCAATAACAAGAATGCCGGTGTTTCTCTTGAAAAAATAAAAATAGTCCATTACAGTAACCTTTACTCATTAAGCATTTGACTATTTTTGACTGGCATAAACAGAAAAAAACTTAACAATTTCTTAATAAAGCCAATTTTTCTTTATGGTTCTATTTATCAACATTTTTTTACGAATTTTTTTTTAGGGTAATGTTATATTGTTGGCGATGAGCAAAATCTTTTTTGAAATATATTCGGCAAAAAAACCTACTTTATTGATTCCAGAATGTCAGGTGTAACAAAAAAGACCCTGATAAATCGGGTCTTTTTTTGTTACTGGTTTTTTTCTAATCGGGCTATTTGAATTACATTTCTGCCCGAAAAGAATAATGAATTTGAAGCAAAATGGTTTTAATCATCCGAGAATTACTTCAACTTTGTGAGTTCCTTCTTTGAAAAGAGGAACTATATTTCCTTCAGCATTCTTTCCGTCTACAGTCATGCTTTTCACGCCCTTGCAAACTTTAGAAGGATTTTTAACTTCAATTTCGTAAACCGCTCCGCGGTATTTTCTTACAGCTGAGAAGCCTTCCCAGTTTTTAGGAATACAAGGATTGATTTCGAGTCCCTTGTATGTAGGAAGAATTCCAAGAATATATTTAGTCGCTGCCTGATAAGTCCATGAAGATGTTCCTGAAAGCCAGCTGTTTCTTCCGAGTCCAAACTGCGGATGCTCGTTCCCGAGAATATTCTGAGGATAGCAGTAAGGTTCTGCTTCAAACTCATCAATTTTTTCATTCTTAAAAGCAGGGTTTATCTGATTATAATATTCATAAGCGCGGTCGCCGTTACCAATGATGGTTTCGGATATCATCGCCCATGGATTAGTGTGAAGAAATATTCCGCCATTTTCTTTTGCTCCCGGAGGATAAGTCGATACTCCGCCGAGATTTCTGTCATAACCATTGTATCCCGGACCGCTCAGCTTAATCCCATTTGAAGTGTTGAGGTGTTTACGTACAGATTCCATTGCAGTTACAGCTCTGTCTTTGTCTGCGAAACCAGCCATGATATTCCAGCTCTGTGCGTTTACATAGATGCTTCCGTATTTATTATCTTTTGATCCGAGTTTTGATCCGTCGCAGTCAAAATATCTGAGATACCATTCACCGTCCCAGGTTTCTTTGTTTACGGTTTCTTTCATTTCATTGTAATACTTTTTGTACTCAGAAACAGCTGCTGAATCTCCGAGTGCTTCCATCATGTCGATCATTTCAAGAAGGGCTTTTCCGAACTGAGGTGCAACAAAATTTGATTCGGCGCCGGTACGTAAGTTTACTGTGTCATTCCAATCTGCAAATCCCAGAAGCGGTAGCCCGTGTTTTCCTTTGTTTTCCCATGTAAACTTAATGGCACGCTTCAGATGCTCGAGTACTGTTGCTTTTTCGAGAGGCTTTTTGTCTGCATCTTTTTCGTAGAATGGAATTTCCGTCTTAAGAAAATCCATATCACCTGTTTCTTTAATATAAGCATTAACAGCCAGAATTATCCAAAGATGGTCATCCCCGTAAAAATGCGGTCTGTCTGGAAACTCGTGAGAATCTCCGACAGTAGCTTCCATCGTAGAAGGGAAAAATTGATGCATCGCAGAGCCGTCTCTTTTCTGAACATGAAGAAGTTTTTCTATAAGATCCTTTCCGCCAGCAGGGTCATTGGAAAGCATTCCCATTACGTCCTGTGAGCTGTCGCGGAAGCCGAGACCTCGTCCCCCGAAGCCGAGCTGATATAGAGAAAGGTCGCGCGACCAGTTTTTAGTCATATAGCACTGACGCGGATTGTGAATATTGACCATGCTGTTCATATTAGGATCAGGAGTCTTAACCTGAAGAATAGAAAGATATTCATCCCAGAATTTTTTAAGTGCATCGAATGCCGCGTCAACATTGGCAGCATCGCGGAACTTTTTGATGTTCGGCATATCCTTTTCAACGGAAGGAGTCTGCGAAAGCTGAGTGATTATACGTTTAGTTTCGCCATTGGAAAATTTGCCTAGATGATGAAGAAGAGCACCGATATTATCGCCTCTAAGAGCTTCATAATTTGAAAGTTCGTCATTAAACAAAGAAATCGGAGCCTTCCATGTGCCGTATTCATTGTCACCGAGAAAAGTTTTTCTGTCGGACTCAAATGATGAAACGGGATGATTTGATGTAAAATAATTTTCGGCAGCACCTTTCATCATGAATGCACACTGCGAAAGAACTAGTTTCCCGTCGGATTCTTTGTGTGCCTTGCTCTGCATTGTCTGAGGAACCCAGTCTGCATTTGTGAACTGTTTGAGGGCGTCAAAGTGGGTGTATTCAACAACCGGAATATAGTCTATTTCAATTTCCTTTCCGCTTTTGTTGGTGATCTTGATATCACGGATTACACGGGATTCTCCAGCCGGAACGAAAACCGTGATTTCGGTGCGTATTCCGTAAAATTCGCTGACGAACTTTGAATAACCGAGACCGACATGACATTCGAAAAGATCGTATTTGTCGAGTGTCGGAACGAAATACGGTGAAAAAACTTTATAAGTTCCGTTTTCTTTAAAACGGATATACGCGCTTTCTCCCTTGAAATCGGAAGAAGGCATCTGCGGAATGTATTTGAGAATTCTATTGAGTGCAGGATCTCCTTTGCAGACTAGAGAGCCACCGGTATGGTCTACAAAGCCGCCGAAAGAAAGGCCTCCGACATAATTAATCCATTTAACAGGCGTCTTCGGGTTTGTGACAACATATTCCTTTGCGGCGTCGTCAAAATAACCATATTTCATTATTTGATCCTCCTAAAATTTGCGTGAATAATAATTATGTATTAAGTGCGTTTGATGGTATGAATTTGTCAATTTTATTATTGCAAACGTTTGTATGCCGGATATTAGTTCGAGTATTTTGGTATTGATTATTGGTCAATGATCGTCAAATGTTCTGGGTACAGGTATTGTTTTTCTGATGATTATTGTGATTACTCTCTCGGTTTCTTTTTTTAAAATAGATTTACTAAGCTGGGGAAGAAAACTTCTTGTTGCGGATCTTTCTGTAGAAGAAAAACAATATTAACCGGTATGCTTCGAAAGTGAGTCGATTTTATCATTGCCGCAAAATGAAATATTCTCAATCCTCCTGAATGATTACGCCTTTTCTGTCAATCCAGTAAAGTTTATCTTCAATATTCACCCCGGCAACTTCCTTGAAATAATCAAAAGAGTCACCTTTTGTGTATTTTGGTTCTATTATAAATGAGCCAGTATAATCTATATATCCAAACAATCCTTTATGTTTTACAAGAGCTCGTCCACCGCTGAAATTTTCCGCGTATTCAAATCGCGGAGCGATTATAACCGCTCCGTTAGAATCCATGAATCCGAAGTTACCGTCGTTATCATATCTGTGAACGTTGTTTTTATGCATATACAGCAGCATCTCAACAGTCTTATCTTCATTAATCGTTAAGTAGTATTTACCGATTATTGGTAACATCTTCTTCCTCCACCCTTTGATACGATTTTTTACATTGCCAGCGGTAAACTCACTTCTTTCAGACATTCCTCGAAAGAAACTGTTTTCTATCAGTAATCGTGCGCGCCCGCGAGGTAGAATCAGGCGCTGCCTTGTAAAGAGCGGTCCGAACATGGATCCCTTGTCAGAGAAATTCAGCATCCGTTTTCCTTCATATGCATATTTTGCAAGATGCATAAATATACTCTCCGGTTCATAGTCCGTATAATAATTCTTGTTCTCATATGCTTCAACGAAATTTATTACTGCTTCCACTATCCATGGATCAGGAACACCTTTCCGAAGACATCCTGCGACAGAAGCTTCGAAGTGTTGCATGCTATCCTCGTTATCAAGAAAAATATCAAAAGATTTTGCAGCAAGTTCAAGCCCCGCTTCTTTCATGTAAGGATTATCCTTATCAATTAGCCGGGAGATTAGAGGATAGTGTTCTTTAGATATCGGTAAAGACGCAAGATCCAGCTTCTCATTGAAGGGATATTTGTTCTCTGGATTATTTTCGTAATCACATAGTTCTGTCAGAATTTCCGTAAGCATACTGGTGTCGAATGTTTCTTTTCTTTTGCACCATTCAGCAGTATATTGTCTGAACGATATACGTTCACCAGTTATTTCTCTTTTCACCTTTGTATCTCCCGCTATTACTGATGATAACGACAACGATATTATGAGAACTACATTACTGACAGAAAAATATTGCATTTATTACCATTTTTAAAGGCATTACTGTTTATCGTTTACATTTTATCAAGTAATAAAAACGATAAACATGTTGGTCTCACCAAGATACTTGCAAATCTGCGATATATGCTTCATGTTGCATCCACGTAGTCTCAATGTCTTTGTGAAAAAATGTTCCCCATTTTGTTTCATCGAAATCGCAAAGTTTCATGTTCGTCAAGTCTGAATAAATTCTTTCCTATAATTTGGCGTTTCTGTTTTTCAGTAGCTTTTGAATTGTTCGCCATGAATTTTTCAGGCTTATGTTCAGCTTTTTCAGTTTCTTTAAGCAGCCACTTATGAAAAGGATATAAAAGTCTATTATGATTGAGAATCAATCTGCAGGAGTACATGACAAAATTATTGACAGCAAGGTTTTTAAGATAACGGAATCATGATACATCCGCCCGTTTTTCTTTCTTACATAATGTGTTATGCTGTCGGGATTGTATTTGGTAATGATAACTATTTTAACACCAAAAATGTTTTTGATGCAAATCATATTTTGAAAATGCCGATTGTATGATTTAATTTTTCGGCAAGGGCATTTAGGTTTTCAGCATTTCCTGCAAGTTCTTCGGAACCTCCGGCAATTGCCTGAGCAGATTCGTTGATAGTTGAAATCGAAGAAACGACTTCCTGCGAAGATATTTTCTGTTCTTCGGTCGAAACTTTTATGCTTTCAGAATTTTCTATTACATTTCTAATTTCAGAATAAGTAAGACTGCTCACTTCTTCCTGCTTCAACATATTAGATGCTACAACTTGCATTTTTGAATCAATTTCATTTACCCCGTTAAGAATCTGCTGAGTAGTTTTTACAGAATTCTCAATGTTATTTCTGGCGGCATTTATCTCATCTGTGTTAATCTCAATTAAAGATTCTATTCCTTTTATACTCTCTGCGGTTTGATCGGCAAGTGCAGAGATTTCATCTGCTACTACGGCAAACCCTCTGCCGGATTCACCTGCGCGGGCAGCTTCTATCGCGGCATTTAATGACAATAGATTTATCTGTTCTGAGATATCTCTGATTATTGTTATGATTCCGCTTATGTCGGCAGAACTCTGAATGATTTTCGACATACTGTTTTCCATGTTTTTGATTGAAGATTCTCCGGACTTGGCATCTTCAGATATTTTCTTTGTTAGTGTTCCTGTCTCACTGATTATTGAATTCATTTCGCGGATACTGTCAGTCATCGAGGCAAGAGTTTTCGTCATTGCCTGAAGGCTTCCGTGCTGAACCTCTGTATCAGAAGCGATACTGTCCATTCCGGCTGAGAGCTCCTCCATGCTCGCAGTTATCTCTTCGGCGGAAGCTGCCTGACTTTGAGCATTATTAGAAAAAGAAACTGTTGATGCGGAAAGTTCTGTTGCAGAACTTGATAGTTCGTTTGACGCATCTCTTATTGATAGAAAAGCCGAAGAAAGATGTTTTCTCATCTGCATAAGAGAGCCGCTCATCACGGCAATCTCATCTTTACGTTTTATCAGTTTGTCTAATGAGCCTGTTTCAGTTAAATCGTAGTCGGACATTTTTTTCATTTCACCGGTTACTTTTTCGACGGGTCGGCTGATCTTTTTGCCGGTTATTATTCCTGTTAAAAATGAAAGTATCAGAATAATAAATGATACTGAACATATAATGAGCATATTGCGTTTAAGTCTTTCTTTTAATTCCAGACTCTTTTTATCGACTTCTTCCTGAATGTCATGGATATAATTGCCGGTTCCGATAATCCATTTAAATGAAGGAGTATAAAGAGAATAACTTCTTTTTTGAAGAGGATTTGTTTCATTTTTTCTTGGAAAATAATAATTTGTAAAACCGCCGCCGTTCATACCGCTTTTGATGATTTCTTTTATGAATTCATTTCCATGACTGTCCTTGTTTTCAAGCCTGTTTGTGCCTTCAGTCTTCGATCCGTAAAGAACTACATTTGTTCCGCCTTCTGTGTCCGCCCAGAAATATCCTTCTTTGTTATAGCGCATATCTCTTAAAACCGTTTTCGCGATTACTTCCTCATTTTTTTTATCGATTAATCCTTTGTCGGATAATAGTTTAATATTATCAACTACACTTACAGCGGCTTCGACCTGAAGCCGTGTATTGAAATCAAAATTATCCCGCATTGTTTTTTCAATGCTCTTAAGATTGTTTTCATTATCCTGATAAATCATATAAGTAAAAAGAGAAGATATAATTATAACTGTGAGAGAATTTATTGCAAGGTTGAGCTTGGATATTTATGAAGAAAGTCGCTTCATGTGAATTCTCCATTTTAAACAATTCAAATTGTAATTGAGAATTTGAAATTTATCAAGAAAATAAAGGAGTTATGAGGAAGTGCTCATCATACGGAAAATCTAAGAAAGCTTTTGATTCCGTTATTGTTTTCTATTTTAAAGCTTCCCTGAAGTTGTTTTGTGAGCATGTTTATCAGAGTAAGTCCGAATCCGGATGATTTATCCGGATTGAAATTGGCAGAAAAACCGGAACCATTATCGCTGACGATTAGCTCTATTTCGTTATTCTGTTTTGAAAGTGTTATTGACAGGAGTCCGTAATCTGTTCCGGAGAAAGCATATTTCAAAGAATTGGTTATCAGTTCGTTTACAATGGTTCCTAAAAGAAAAACTGTCTTTGCATTCATTTGAAAATCTTCTATGTTCTGCGAAATTGCAATCGTTGATTTTTCAGGAAAATTTTCTACAATTGCCTTAACTAAATCTTCGAGATATTCCTTTATTGAAATATCTCTGTAATTGTCTGAAAGAAGAAGTTTTTCATATATGAATTTCATACTGTCAACGCCGCCGATTGCTTCGTGAAGTTTTTCTTTTGTTTCACTGCACTCTGTTGAGGCGGCCTGTAATTTCAGCAAATTAGAAATATTAGAGATGTTGTTTTTTATTCTATGATGAACCTCGCGAAGAATCATTTCTTTTTCTTCAAGCTGCTGCTTTATTTGAATTTCGTTTTGCTGCAGTTTTTCTTTTGAGCGAAGATTTTCAGAAGATTCTTTTGCAAGAAGAATGTTCGAAAAACTCAAACGTGATACAAGTTTGAAAAAATTAACAAGAAAAAGCATCAGGCTGCGGATTATTTCTCTATTGTATACTGGAACTTTTCTTAAAGCTTCAATGTATTTCTCTTTATTGAAGCCGAAGGTTTCCGCCTGCTTTTCAAAATATATTTCATCGATAACATCATCATCGTAAAAGAACTGTCCTGTAAAAATATTCCCGACATGTTTTCCGTTGATATAAAGAGGTGTCACGACATCCCAGAGTCCGTTTTTGCATTTGTAATCGGCGAATTCATCCGATTGAAGCATCTTTGAGAGATGAAGATCGCTTTCGGTGCAGTTAAGCGAACTTCTATCATTTACACGGTGAAACTTTGTGCAAATATCCTGCCAGCCGGTTGAAATAAGAATCTTTCCGTCTAAATCAAGCAGAGCGGTTACCATTCCAGTTACAGAACAGAAATTATTAAGTATAGACTGAACAGCTTCGATATCAACAGCATTTTTGAGATCAATTCCGTTTGAATTACTTTCGGGATTAAGAAGGCTGTCGAGCCTGCTGCTTAAAAGAATTTCTCTTTTAACAATCTCATTTTCTGCGTCTATCAGCTGATTATTCATCGAAATAAGTTCTTCGTTTGTTGCTGCCAGTTCCTCGTTTGCCGCTTCCATTTCTTCGTATGCGGCATTAAGTTTTTCATTTGCAGATATAAGTTCGTGCTGTTTCGCCTGTACTTCAGTTTTTTCATGATGCAGCCGGAAAGCCATTTTGATTGAGGCGTCGAGAACCACTTTCCCGCTGTTTTTTACCACATAGCCGAATGATGTTATACTTTCAGTTCTTTCTACGATTTCTTTTTCGGTATGAGAAGAAAGAAAAATTATCGGAATGTCTTTTTTTTCAAGTATTTCCTCGGCAGTCCGGATTCCGTCTTTTCTGTTTTTGCCTAAATCAATATCCATAAGAATAAGGTCAAAGTTGTGTTGTCCGGAAAAAACGGTTTCAACAGCATTTTCTCCACTCAGACAGAGGAAAACGGAATAGCCGTATTCCTCGAGTTCATTTTTCTCGCATTCGGCAATCAGAATTTCATCTTCAACCAGAAGTATATTTTTGCCGGTTAACTTTACCATGTTCTTAGTATATTCAGATTAAGTAAAAGTTCAAATAAATTTCAGTATTGGCATAATAAATAAAATGCTATAAATAAGACACAGAGCTTTGATGAATAATTCAAATCACCTTAAATTAGATTGTTTCAACAAAGCTCTAATTGGCGCTTTACTTGATTGAAGATGAAGCAGGTAATGTGTTTTCGACAACTACAACTGTGCCTGCAATGTAATCATGAATTGCTCTTTTTTTTGCATTAGTTAAAACAAAGGCAACTTCACTCCAGAACCAGATTTTTTCCAGAAATCTGATCGCAACAAAATATAAAGATCCGAAAATCCCGATAAAATCGTTATAAGTGAGTTTTTCAGATGTAAACTCTTCCTTGTGAATAAAATATCCTATTGTGATAACAAGCCATATCAGATTCAATACGCTGAACAGAATATCTCCGGAGCTTCGTAAAACAGCGTCTTTTAATTTTAAATTCGATAAATCCAGTTTTACAATTTTTAGTCCTATAAAACATTTTCCAGGAGTAGCTCCGGATTTGGCGTGAAAATAAATAAAATATATAGGCAGAGTGATAAATGATACCAGCATTAATCCGAAGAGATAATTCTGATTCATTTTCAGGAGGTAGAAAACAGGAATAAAAAATATTGAAATAATCAACATATCTATTACATTTGCAATCAGTCTATGGAAAAATCCCGCATATTCAATTTCTTGTTCTGTACTGCTGTTATCTTTCTGTTTTTTTAGCCTCTTTTCCGATTCTAGTTCTGAGAGTCTTTCTATAACCATTTTGTATCTCTCAGGATATTTGTTGCGGTTTATACTCTGAACAATGTCGGTTAATTCCCTGACGCTATAATTCTGAAGTTTTATTTCGTAATTTTTATCAGAGTCTGTCATACGCTTGTCCTATAATGATTTAAGTTGGTTAAATTTAATATATTTCTTGAATGTGTCAAATTCAAAATAAAGATATGATCCAAATCATTGAAAATAAGTTGTCAAAATCTGAATTAAATATCTTAATACAAATGTTTGTCGATATACTGAAAAAATGAATTCATTTTTAAAAGATGTTGCTCTCAAGACGGTTATTGATGAAATCGTGAACATATTGTGAGATTAAATATAATGAATGAACATTATGAGTTGGCTGAATATGTTTCGTTTTGCGGATTGATTTGCCGTCTTTGTTTTATGGCAGATAAGTGTGACGGCTGTAAAGCTGATATTAATCTTTGTGAAAAGAACTGTTCGGATGAAGGATGTTTTAATAGAAGCTGCTGCGAGGCAAAATGTCTCAAAGGCTGTTATGATTGTTCTGAAATATATTCATGCACTCAGGGTATTTTCAGTTTAGGCGACATGTCAAAGATAAAAGCTTTTTCGATATGCATTCAGGAGGATGGAATGGATTATTTCATCAATGCGGTTGTTTCTAACATGAAGAAGGGTCTCAGTGTTGAAAAGGGAAAAGATTATGACGGCAAAAAAATCGATGAAGTTTTGGAAATGCTGAGGAAATGAATTGTAATCTGGAAAATACGTTCGTAATATAATATTAGTATTTCATAAGCATGAAGGCAATAAATGAATAAAGATGCGAATATATTGATTACATTTCTCTTGATGTTAATATTGTTCTTTATAAATCTCTATGTTGAATCGAATTTAATTATAGTACGGATAACCCTGATTGCATTAGTTTCATTTCTATATCCATTATTTATTTGTAGTATTAGATATTGGAAGTTGTTGCTGGTTTTTGTAGTTTTATCTATAATGTCTAATTTCCTGGGAATATATTCGATTTATGTAAAATATAATTATGACAATATTACGTTATATGTTTTATTGGCATTTATAATGGTATTAGTGCTTATCCAGTGTACATTATTTTCTCTTGGATTTATTTTAAAAAAAATAATTGATAAGCGAAGAAAATCTAAGTTGAATGCGGTTAAAAGATAAACTGTTTCAATGTTGAAAAGTGTTGAATTGTTTTAATTAAATGAAACTGGGAGAAACTTATGACAAATAATTCTGAAGATGCTGTGAAAATGTTTGAAGAAGGTTTCATCTGTTCTCAGGCGGTACTGGCCGTCTTTGCGGAAGATTTTGGTTTAGAGAAAAATCTGGCGCTGAAAATTGCGAATGGTTTCGGCGGCGGAATCGCTCGTAATCAGCAGATATGCGGAGCAGTATCGGGTGCGATTATGCTGATTGGTCTTAAGTATGGAAAAACAGAATCTGCTGATTCGGCATCGCACGAGAAAACCTATGAAATCGTTAACAGGTTTATAGATAAATTTACTGAAAAAAACGGAGCTATAAACTGTTTTGATTTGCTTGGATGCAAATTGCCTGAGGCGAGAGAGAAGGGATTGTTTGCTTCACTATGCAGTAATTATGTCCGTGATGCGGCAGTTATTCTGGAAGATTTACTAATTGAATAATATGTTATTGTGAAATTATACTGAGTATAGACTTAAATAAAATAAAAGTCCGGCATTTCTGCCGGGCTTTTATTTTATTTAACAACGCCTAATTCTTCGAGATAATCTCTCATCCATGAAAAATAAGTGTCTGCCATAATTTGATAGCCAGATGCTAATGGATGTATTCCGTCAGTTGACATATTTGCTGTTCCCCATACTCCATCCCAGATGTCGTCGATCAGTTCGATGTCGTTTATATTTGTTGTCGGAGTGTTTTTAATAGCTTCAAAAACAGTGTCGCACTGGTCGATTATTTCATCCTGCTCGTTCGCGTCAGTAATTTCTTTGTCCGCGAGCATATCTCTTGCGCTTGCTTCATTATAAAATTTTGTAACAAAAACAATGCGTTCTCACTGCTGTCCCATAGAATCATGAGAAAATAAGAAAAATGCTATTAATTCTCAA
>DAOMHE010000049.1:0-3574 GCA_035430785.1 Spirochaetota bacterium
TTCAGGGCGCAATGGTCGGTGTTGGTTTTCTGATTTTCGGCGTTAATGTGTGGATGGTAGGGGCAGCTGCGGCTGCTGTTTTTTCGCTGATTCCAGGTATAGGGACTTCGATAGTCTGGATTCCGGCTGTGGCGCATCTTGCATATTCAGGAAAAAGTAAAGAAGCTGTTTTTCTTGCAGTCTGGTCGCTTTTTTGGTATTTATTTCTTGAAAATGTTGTTAAGCCGCATGTTTTCGGCAAAAAGCTTAATTTTCATCCGATACTTTTCTTTTTTCTTCTTATAGGAAGTGTTATGACTTTTAATCTTCCTGGAGTGATAATCGGACCTGTGTTACTGACTATTTTCTTCTCTCTTTGGGAAATATATAAGTTTCTTGATTTGTATAATTCAAATGAAAACAAAGTAATCGAAACGAAAAGAAGATAAAAAAAAACCGGCATAAAGCCGGTCTTTTTTTATCTTCAAGAAATCAAAACTTAGTAGCGACCGTAGTTTGTGCGGGGCTTGTCCATTGCTTCGTTAACTTTGAGACGGCGTCCGTCAATTTCAGCACCGTTAAGTGCGCTAATTGCGGCCTGGGCTTCTGCATCAGTACCCATTTCAACAAATGCGAAACCTTTAGATCTTCCGGTATCGCGATCTGTAATGATTTTTACTGAAGCGACTTCTCCATGTTCTTTGAAATAATCAGCAAGACCATCTTCGTATGTTCCATAGCTGAGGTTTCCAACATAGATTTTTTTTCCCATAAATACCTTTCCTTCCGGATTATCCGGATATTAAAAAATACAGCATTACTGCTGTCATATTCTTTTCTTAACGAGCAAATTCAGAGATTACAGAGCAAACAGAAAGGAGAGCAAAGTAGCCGATATAAGCGAGTAACAGAAAAAAATAATTATAAGACATTACACATTTCACGGAAAATATGTCAAGTAAATATGATAATTAGGATTAAAAATATTATATTTTTAATCCTAATTATCTGAAAGAGCTGTGCGTGAATAAAGAATTGACAGATATGCCCCCAGACGATTTTTTATTGATGATGCCGTATTTGAAACGGCGAACGGGATGTTAGATGAACCGCAGAGATTTTTTAAAGCTATCAGCGGCCTTCGGTGCGGCATTTGCTGCGGGCGGAGTGCCTTATGTTTTTAATAGAATTTCACCGTCAAAGAAATTACGATTCGCAGAAAAGATTCCGTCTATTTGTCTTTATTGTTCGGCCCAGTGCCGTGTGAATAATTTCAGAAAAAACGGCCGGTTTATATCAATTAAGGGTGAAAATTCTTCTGCATTATGTCCGCGCGGGCTTTCTATCCCTGGCATTTTGAATTCATCAGAATCCGGTTTTAAGATAAAAAGAAAAAATTCATCATCATGGGAAAATCTCGGCATAAACGATGCCGTTGATTTTTCTGCCATGAAAATTAAAGAAATCCGTGACCGGGATTTTCAAAGTACTGAAAACGGTTTTATTGTAAATAATCTGAAGACAATTGCCTCAGTCATGGGTTCTTCGCTTTCAAATGAAGAAGCATATTACATTACCAAGTTCATGAGAACACTGGGCATTCTTTATCACGGCAGCGAAACGCTTCTGTCTCATGATTCTGCTTCCGAATGCCTGAAAGATGCATTCGGCTTATCTGCATCACATACTGATATCGAGTCTATTGATGATTCATGTGTTATGCTGATATTCGGTGCGGATATTGCAATGAACAATCCGTCGCTTGTACCTCATATTCTGAAAGCTAAAAAGAAAGGAACTTTCATCATATGTGTTGATCCGGTTTCCACGCATACTTCGTCGCTTGCGGATATTCATGTAAGAATAGCTCCGGGCACTGATTATTTTTTTCTCGGTGCTTTAATTAATTATCTTCTTAAAAATTCATTGGAAAACAAGGATTTTCTTTTGAATCATACGGATGCATCTTTTCTGACTGATTCAATTTTGGGCGGTGCTTACAGACTGGATGAGCGCGGCTATCCTGAATCTGATGATTCCATGCGCAAAGATAATTCCGTATTGCGTCTTCTTTCAAAAGAATTGGCATCATACACTCCCGAAACTGCTGTTTCGACATGCGGTATTGAGGCCGGAATATTTCTTGCTGTCTCGGAAAAAATATCAATGTGCAACGGCAAAACAAAGTTTTTGTCATCGATTTTCGGTGGATCGTTTTGTGATAATTCAAGAGGATTTTCTTCAGCCTGGCTGCTTTCTGTTCTTCATATTCTCGGCGGAAATGTTTCTTTGCCGAACGCAGGAATTATTTGGCTGAAAAGCGGCGGAAACGAACAGGGTGTTTTCGATTTTGCCTCAGGATGGGCAGAATATCCCGGGATGATACCTCTTCCTGATCTTGGATCAAGGAATCCTGAGTCTGATGCCAAGACTTATGAAAGAAATAATACATCCCAATATGATACTTCTATCCGTGCGGATTTTTCTAATTCTGTATCTGCCCTTATGCGTGCGTTTTACACATCGGGAAATGATGTCATGCGTGATTCTTTTGAATATATTCCGAAACGATTCGGTAGAATTACTACGGATGATTTCAATTACAAATCCGCTTCCGGTTTTTTTTCTGCCTACTTTTTTTCGGGGATAGATGCTTCCGCTTCAGTTTTTTATGATTTGATGAAGAATGCATTGAAAGCGGATTTTGTTTTTATCAGTTCTGATTCCCCGGATTCTGCTAAGCTCATTGATTCATTGGGTTCTTCAGCTGCTGACATAATTCTTTTTACAACGAAAAACAGAAGCGCAAAGAAAGGTTCATTTACTGATTCTTTTCGCAGAATCAAAAATATCAGGGGTTTCGGAGATGACCCGGCTGAGTCGGATTTTTTTACAGCATTAGCGGATAAAACAATAAAACTTTATGAATCAAAAGACGGACGTTTTCCTGATCCATTGATAAAAAGCAGATTGAGGATACAGTCTGATTTTATTGAAGCAATGCGCAGTGAAATATCCGGAATTTCTGAAGGGAAGAATGTAAAAAGTTTTTCCGGTGCATCAGATGAAAAGCTAATCTGCGCAAACAGATTATATGCAGGATATGCTGAAGGTTCTGATTTTCAAAAAGATTATTTCTGGCCGCAAAACCGCCGGGCTTTATTTTTTTCTTCAGAATATATTCCGTCGGATTCTGTTCATTATAAAAATTATGAAAAAAATAATTCAAAAGCCGTATTTGATTTTAAGACAGTCCCCTTTGCTTCAATTGTAAGCAGTTTTTTGAAGCTGAATAATCCGTATGATGCATTCTATTCTGTTAAGAACAATTCCGGCATTTTGGTCATTCCATCAGGGGACAGAATTTCATCAATGCCATCAGAAGCATTATGTTCCGATATGTTCGGATTGCCTGTTGCCGAAATTCCGTCTTATTTTTCTGATGTACCAAACTATTCGAAAATAATTCTTAAGAGCGGGGACAAGCAGGTTGTATGTCTCGTTTTGAAAAAAAATAATTCAAAAGAAATTAAAGCCGGAGACCGAACTCTCTATCCGGTTAAATTATATGCTTACGGGGGATTTTATCCAAGAC
>DAOMHE010000049.1:3674-14270 GCA_035430785.1 Spirochaetota bacterium
GACCGAACTCTCTATCCGGTTAAATTATATGCTTACGGGGGATTTTATCCAAGACCGGACTACCGCATTTTTTATGCGGAAATTGTGAAAGGTGTGTAATGGGCGAAAAAGCTTTTTTTATAGATGAGAAACTCTGTATTGCCTGCGGGGCATGCAGAACTGCATGCAAGCTTTGGAACAATCTTCCGAAAGAAGCAGAGCCCGACTATCCGCACAAGTTTACTGTTTCATTATGGAGCAGGGTAAATTGTTTTGAAGACGGTTCGGCGCATCACGAAAAATG
This sequence comes from Spirochaetota bacterium, assembly GCA_035430785.1. Classification (GTDB taxonomy): domain Bacteria; phylum Spirochaetota; class UBA4802; order UBA4802; family JAFGJZ01; genus JAKJGA01. Next base: position 3,958 of record DAOMHE010000049.1, read on the forward strand.
CCGTCATTGTTTTGATGCAAAGTGTGTTGTTTCATGTCCTGAGAATGCGTTATTTTATCAGGACGGGTTTGTTGTGCTCAATAAGGATAAATGTATTGCCTGCGGCAAGTGTGAAACTGTTTGTCCGTTTGACTGTATCAAGGTCGGTTTAGTCCAAAGTGAAACTAAGAAAACTGCGCATAAGTGTCATGCCTGCGTGATAGAAGCTGATTCCAAACCGCATTGTGTATTAAACTGTCCAACAGGTGCACTTAGCTTCGGAAACCGGAGAAGAATTATTTCAAAGGCGCTAAAGCTTCGGTCTGAATATTCCGTAAAAGGTGAAGAATATGTTATCGAAGGCATTTCCGGGGATTTCCAGATGGGAACAATAACTTTAAAAAAGAAACGTGAAGAAAAGAAATTATCTTTCTCTTCTTCCGCCGGAAATGAAAAATTTATATATTCCCTTGTGTTAAGATCTGTACCTGTTTTACGACCGGTCAGGCGGCATATATATGATTTTATTGCAAAAATGCTTTCATGATTTTTTCTTTACAGCTTGTTTTAAGTTTCTTTACTTGATTTGTATTAGTGATATATGATTTAGTTTTATATTGTCCGGAGTTGAAGATGAAAAAAATATTGGTTATGATAGTTCCTTTAATGCTTTTTTGCCAGGGTTGCAGTCTGGATACTTATTTTATTATTCAGATGTTTAAATCAAAAATTACTGTTGCGGAAGCCATGAAGGTTAAAGATGACATTGATATGGCTGTTAATCCTGCTAAAAAATCGGAACTATTATCAGCATTGAAGAAAAAAATGATAAAGATCGATAATGTTAAAGTAAAAAGGGTTATCAATTCGTCAAATATTGATTATGATTTTTGTGTTGTTGTTGAAGCCGAGTATGAGAAGGGTCAGGTTGAATGCTATGTTTACAGTAAAGAGGTTTCAACTATTTCCGATATCGAAGCTGGTATAACTTCAATAAACTGTGTCGGGGATTTCAGCAAGTTTTTTACAAGTGTGGAGGATACTTTTCTGAAAATTGAAATGACTAATTCAAATATCAGCATATTGAGATGAGAATCCGCAAAAGATACATTTTTATTGCCGCTTTTGCTTTGCTTACTGCATTTGCGGCATATTTTATAATTAACATTAGATTTCAGACGAAGTATTCAGGTGTAATAGAAGGTAGTTCTTCATCCCAGATAATTATTGAACGATCCGAATTCGGATGTCCTATAGTTCATGTTGATAACCGTGAAGATATGTTTTATGCGCTTGGTTTTCTTCATGCGCAGGACAGACTTCCTTTAATGGAATACTTGAGAATGCTCACTGATGATTCCATTTCCTTCGATGACGATGAAAAAATTTCTGAACTGAAAAAAATTATCCGAAGAACCGGACTCAAGCATTATGCTTCTATTTGCTCCGGGAATATTTCAGATTCATCGAAATTATTATTAGATTCATACATCAAAGGCATAAATAATTATAAAAACAAATTCAGTTATAAAAAAACTGCTTCAAATGATTACTCGGATAAAGTCTGGACCAACGAAGATATTATTGCTTTGTTTTATCTTTTGGAATTTTCCGGAAGATTAATTAATTATAGAGAGCTTTCCGTTGCTATGCCGGAAGAAAAGAAAGTATGGGCAGATGAACTTTTCGGTAAAGACAATTCAGTAGTCTATGGCCAATCAGATTCAGAATTTGTAAACGGTTTCAGAAAAATATCTGAAAGACTTGAAAACGCGATAGGCCGTTACTGTGAGGGTTTTGTCTATTTCTCAGCAATAAATTCTGAGAAAAATTACGGGCTGAAACTCATGAGTTCTTCTGGGATATATCCGCTTTGGTATCCGGTTCGTTTTGAAATGAATGGCAAATATTATGATGCTGTAACTGCCGCATCGCTTCCTTTTGCTTTCCATTTATCAGGGAATGGTTTCTATTCTGTTTTTCCTGCGCGTACTGATTATTTTTCAGTAAGCAGAATTGTGCTTACTGAAACAGATGATTCGTATATTTCGTTAGATAAGAAATATGCTTTTAATAAAATAAGAAATCCGACCGGCGCGCCTTATGCGGCTGTTTCCGATCAGGGGTTTATTGCACTTGTGGATGATTTCGGAATAGACGGTGTTTCTCTTTCGCCAGAAATATCCGATGATACCTCTGCCGATTCTGCAAAAGAGTATTATTTTATAAGAAACAGTTTTCCGAAAAATTCCTATATAGATTTTCTTTTTGATCTTACCGATGGAGAAAAAGAGATTGATTTCAAAGCAAGTCTTTCTTCGGCAGAGGCTTATCCTTCGGTTATTTTTGTATCAAAAGGGGATGAGGTTAAAGAATATAATTACGGATTTTCTTTTGCTGATTATTCCGAGAAAACATTTCTAAAGAAAAAAATTGTTACGCCGCTTAATTGTTATTCAGAAAGACTCATGTCAGGTTCAGGTATTGCATCCGGTGATATTTTTTATGATCCCGCTAAAAGAACCTATTCGGCAATAAATTCACTTCGTTATGCAAATATTTCAAATACAATTAAGGAAGGAATGACAAGAGAAGATATGCTTTCATTCTCGAAAATCGACAAGTCTGTTTCAATGGATTTTTTCCTTCCATTTTTTATGAAGAAGCTTGATAATGTTCAGATTACATCTGCAAAACTCGCCAGAATTTATTTTTCCGGATGGGATGCTTCTTTTAATTCTAACTCCGTTGTTCCTTCTATTTACGAAGGTGTTTATCTTAATTTCTTAAATGAATCATTTTCCGACGAATTCGGCGAAGTGTTTTTCTCTGCGTTTGAAAAAGGATATCTTTCTGAAGAATTGCTGAGAGATATTGTTGATAAAGGAGTATCACCGTTTTTTGACGATATTTCAACCCAGGATACAAGAGAAGATCGGGATAAAATTTTCGATAAAGCTTTTCTTAAAACAATCCGCCTTATGCACAGAAGGTTCGGGCCGAAAATGGAGGACTGGACTCTCGGAAAATTTTCATCAGTAAGTCCTTACAATGAGACTTCCGCGCCTTCTCTCAGAAGACTTTTTATATCCGGCGACCAAAGTTCAGTTAATGCAAGTTATTATAAATACAATAAAAAGGATTCTTTGTTTAATGTTGCTTATTATACTTCGTTAAACTCTGTATTCTCTAAAGAATTTATGGTTTCTGCAAATTTTCCTTTTTCAATAGGATATTTCCGCAAATTTGCAAGACCGCGTCCAGGAGAATTTTCAGAAGTTAAGGCATTTACGGAAGATAACAGACTAGTGATTAATCCGGAGATAAAATGAAATATTTTCTTATTTTGTTTGTTGCAGTTTTTTCTTTTGGTTTTTCGGCATCTGTTGCCGATAAGCAGAGTTCTTCTGATAAAAAGCTGATTAATAAAATCAAGAAAACAAATGAAGCAAACCGGCGTGATATAATACAGAAAATGAAAATGTTTATCGGTGAAATTAATGGAAGAATCGATGACAACGGTATTGTTTTGTCCGAACCCGTAAAGGCAGAATCTGTTTCAGGTATCAGCAAATTATCACATGTGCATTATATTAATGGAACTATGGATACTGTATATGGATATTCTCTTTCTGATTCTCTCCCTATTTACTCGGAACCGGATTCGTCAGAGAAAACGGGGACTCTTTCATTTGCTGAACGCTGTGAGGTTCTGATAAAAACCGAAACCGTTTCGGACGGTGAAATATCAGAATGGATTTTTGTAAGAAGAGAAAACGGTGATGAGGGCTGGATCGATTCCAGGTATTTTTCTTCATCAAAGCCCGCATCCAAAAAGGATCCCAAAAAACTGATTGCCGAAAAACCTGACACGAAAAAGTTCTCAGTTCCGGCTGCGGGAATCCGCACAAGCAATTTCGGATACAGAGTTCATCCTGTCACAAAAAAAAGCGGTACTTTCCATTCCGGAATCGATATAGCGGCCAAATCCGGAACTCCGGTTTATGCTGCAGCTGATGGAGAAATCACGACTGCTGAGTTTAAAAAGAACGGTTATGGCAACCTTATTATAATTGCTCATGCAGATGATCTGGCTACTTATTATGGGCATCTCTCAAAAATTTCAGTCCGCAAAGGCAGGAAAATCAAAAAAGGGGACTATATCGGAAATATCGGTTCTACCGGAACTGCAACGGGACCTCATCTTCATTTTGAGGTGCGCAAGGGGTCAAAGGCTCTTGATCCGGACAAGTATATTTAGCTTGAAAAATAATGAAAAGCGTGAAAATATTATTACGTTAAAATATATCAGACTATAAAGAGAGTGAAACATGCAGAACAATGAAGGGTTGAAAAAAAGTCTTACTCAGAAAGTAAATGAATTCCAGAAAACTGATCCGGAATCAATAAAAAAATCAATAACAACTCATCTGGAATATTCTCTGGCGAAAGATGAATATACTGCGACTCAGCGTGATCTTTATGAATCAATCGCGCTCACTACAAGAGATCGACTTGTTGACAGATGGATAAAAACACAGCAGAGTTATTATGACAATGATGTGAAGCGTGTTTATTATTTTTCGATGGAGTATCTTGTCGGACGTACTCTTGGAAATTCTCTTGTTAATCTCGGGCTTTATGAGAATTCGCAGCAGGCTCTTAAGGAACTTGGTTATAAATTGGAAGATTTACGTGAGGCGGAATGGGATGCCGGTCTTGGAAACGGCGGACTCGGCCGCCTAGCCGCATGTTTTTTGGATTCGATGGCAACACTTGCCTATCCGGCATATGGTTACGGACTGCGTTATGAATTCGGTATATTCCATCAGGTAATCAAGGATGGTTATCAGGTTGAGCTTCCGGACAGCTGGCTTCGTTACGGTAATCCGTGGGAGATTGCCCGGCCTGAGTTTTTGTTTCCTGTAAATTTCTACGGACATGTTGAAGAATACCGTGATGAAAATGGAAAACCGAGAAAAAGATGGTCTAATCCTTCTCAGATAATAGCTATGGCATACGATACACCGGTACCGGGATACATGAATAATACTGTAAATACGATGCGTCTCTGGAGTGCAAAGGCAACACGCGAATTTGATTTTCATGAATTTAACGACGGTGATTATCATAAGAGCGTTTCGCATAAGGCAGAATCAGAAACCATATCAAAAGTTCTTTATCCGAATGATAATATTCAGCAGGGAAAAGAGCTTCGCTTAAAGCAGGAATACCTTCTTGTCTCGGCATCCCTTCAGGACATTATCCGCCGTTATAAAAAAGGTTTTCCGGACTTTAAGATGTTTCCTGAAAGAGTTGCTATTCAGCTTAATGATACTCATCCGGCGCTTGCGATTCCTGAGCTTATGCGCATTCTTGTAGATGAAGAAAGAATGAACTGGGATGAAGCATGGGATATTACAACTAAAACATTCGGTTATACTAATCATACAGTTCTGCCTGAAGCTTTGGAGAAATGGCCGGTTGATCTTCTTCAGCGGGTTCTTCCGCGGCATCTTGAAATTATTTTTGAAATCAATCACCGTTTTATTGATCTTCTTACTGCTAAGTACCCTGAAGATTTTAAACGCATGGGAAATATGTCAATTGTCGAAGAAGGCGAAAAAAAGTATGTACGCATGGCAAACCTTTGTATCGTTGGAAGTCATTCGGTAAACGGTGTTGCCGCTCTTCATTCGGAAATTCTACGAAACAGCTGTTTTAAGTTTTTTTACGAATTGTGGCCTGAAAAATTCAACAACAAGACAAACGGAATTACTCAGAGACGCTGGTTGAGGCTTGCGAACTGGGAACTTTCTCAGCTTATTACCGATACCATCGGCGACAAATGGGTAACGAATCTTTTTGAACTGAAGAAGCTCGAAAACTTTATTAATGATAAAAACTTCCGTGAAAAATTCAGACAGATTAAGTTAAATAACAAGAAGCGTTTTGCTGAGTATATCAAGGAGAATAACGGAATTGATGTTGATATCGATTCAATTTTCGACTGTCAGGTAAAAAGAATTCACGAATATAAACGTCAGCTTCTAAACGTACTTCATGTGATTACATATTATAACAGAATAAAAGATAATCCGGGCAAGAAATTTGTTCCTCGAACTGTTATTTTTTCAGGTAAGTCGGCTCCTGGTTATCATCAGGCTAAACTTATCATTAAGCTTATCAATTCAGTGGCTGACGTGGTAAACAATGATCCTGAAGTAAATAAGTATTTGAAGGTCGTTTTTATTGCTAACTATTCGGTATCTATTGCGGAGAAACTGATTCCTGCTGCTGATCTTTCTGAACAAATTTCAACGGCCGGAATGGAAGCCTCCGGTACCGGTAATATGAAATTTGCTTTGAACGGAGCTCTCACAATCGGAACTCTTGACGGAGCGAATGTAGAGATTAAAGAAGAGGTCGGTGACGAGAATATTTTCATTTTCGGTTTGAAAGACGATGAAGTCACTAATCTTAAATATTCAGGATACAATCCGCGCGAATATTATCATAAAAACGGAGAGCTCAGAAGAGTGCTTGATATGATTGAAAGCGGATTCTTTTCGCCTTCGCTTCCGACATTGTTTAAGCCGATTGTCGATTCTCTTCTTAATTTCGGCGACCAATACATGCTTATGGCGGATTACGAAGCCTATATCGCAAAGCAGTTTGAAGTGGCTGCAACTTTTCTTGATTCAGAAAAATGGCTGACTATGGCAATCTATAATGTTGCCCGCATGGGTAAATTTTCGACTGATAGAACCATAAAGGAATATGCCGAAGACATTTGGCACATCAAGCCATTGGAAATTAAGATCAACTGATAGATGAACCAGCTTCTTTTATTTGAAGAGGATCTTGTTTCGGAAAGCGCCGCACTGATAAAAGGACGGCGCTTTCTGCACATGAAAGATATTTTAAAAAATGCTGAAGGCGATTCTCTCAGGGTCGGACTAAAAGACGGAAAAAGCGGAATTGCCGAAGTAGTATCGATGGGTGAAGATCATGCTGAAATTTCATTTAATCTGAAAGACTCACCTCCGCCGGCTCTTGATGTTGTACTCGTTCTTGCGTTATGCAGGCCGAAATCTATGAAAAGAGCATTGTATTATGCTGTCTCCATGGGAGTTAAAGAGATTCATATAATACGCAGTTACAGAGTTGATAAAAGTTATTTTCTTTCGCCGGTAATATCTGATGAAGGAATTTCGGAAACATCGCTTCTTGCGCTTGAACAGTGCCGAGATACTATTTTCCCTGTTGTTCGGATTCATAAACTTTTTAAACCCTTCGCGGAGGATATACTTCCTCTTATTTCTGCGGGAAAAAATAAAATTCTCTGTCATCCATATTCAGCACTCCCATTTCCGGATTCTGTATCAGGAGAAAGCGTAATTATTATAGGCCCTGACGGCGGATTTATTCAATATGAAATTGACCTATTGAGGGGGATTTGTTTCGATTGTTATTCAATGGGAGAAAGAATTCTGCGCACTGAAAACGCTGTTGCAGCTGTTCTGTCAAAATTTAGCTGAGGTTTTAATGAAGATAGCGGTTCATAATGGAAAATTTCACGCAGATGATGTATTTGCGTGTGCCATAGCCCGGATGATATATCCATCCTGCGATATAATTAGAACAAGAGACGAGATTGAACTTTCTGCTGTTGATATGCGTATAGATGTCGGAGGGAAAAACAATCCGGAGACTAATGATTTTGATCATCACATGAAAGGCGGGGCAGGCGAGAGAACTAATGGTGTTCCTTATGCCGCATGCGGGCTGATGTGGAAACATTTCGGAAAACAAATCGCCGCAAATGATTTTGTATGGAATTATGTTGATCAGAAACTCATTCAGACGATAGATGCACTTGACTGCGGTGTAGTATCTCAGGAAGCAAGAAAAATATATTCAGCTGCTGATGTTTTCGATTCGTTTAATTCAACTTGGAATGAAGAAGAGACAGATGAGAAATTTTTCTCTATAATTGATTTTGCCGGTCTGGTAATAAAAAATGAAATAGCAAGGGCTAAATCCGTGCTTGAGGCTGAACAAATTGTCCGTGATGCCGTTAAAGAATATGCAGGTAAAAAATATCTCGTACTTCCGGTTTTCTGTCCCTGGCAGAAGATTGTAGCAGAAGAAACTGATTTTCTTTATGTGATTTTTCCGGATAAAAATAATCCTTCATATCGCGTGAGAGCGGTTCCAGTAGAGGATGAATCGTTTGAAGTAAAGAAAAAGTTCCCTGAAAAATGGTCTGGTCTTCGAGATGCTGAACTTGCTTCGATGTGCGGAGTTCCGGATGCTCTTTTTTGTCATCCGGCTCTATTTATAGCCGGAGCTCTTACTCTTGAAGGTGCTGTAGCCATGGCAGACAAAGCCGCCATGGCTTAGAATTTACTCTTTATAATTATCAGAAATAATTTTTTTTATTTCTTCTATTACTTCAATTACGTAAGGATCAACACTGTTTTTGCAGAAGACACCTGTTTTAATAACCGGAATTAGATTATATTCTCCGACAATTCTGTAGTGAACTTCAAAAGCTGCATCTTTGCCAAGTATTCCGTTGTCGGAATATGAAAATACAAGTCGGTTTTTGCGTGTATCGTCGGCATCAGTAACAGCAATTCTGTATCCTCTTTTGTTTTTTGATACTTTTACCATGCGTGTTGCGCGTTCTTCCATTACTTTTTTGAGGAAATGAATTCCTTCGGGATTGGCTCTAAGACCTGAGTCTGAATTTCCTGCGAAGATATCTTTTTTCATCTGCAGGAATTTCTCTTTTGAGATGTGTTCTGAAGGTTTCGGTATTTCACTGAATTTTTTCTGTTCATAATCCCATGTGCTTACAGCGTCAACTACTCCATCGGCATTATTATCGGTAATCAATGTGATTTTATTTTCGCCGGATTTGAAGTCTCCGATTACTACGTTAGTGACCTTTCCGATTGATTGAAAAAGAGCGTAATCTTCAAGAGCGTGGGGAACAGGCATATCTTTTAATTTAGATTTTGTGATTAAATCTGAAGGAACATACTTTCCTGATTTTGTTCCGGATTGATCAGCGCGGTTTTTAAATACGGCGCCAAGTGAAAAGCTTATAGCGATAAATGCTGTGAAAATAATTATTTTTTTCATAATACCTCTGCCTCGATGTTCTCCAATTGTGATTCAGTAGGCTGAAAAAGACAAATATTTTTTAACAATAATTAACAGCTTTTATCTTGATTTACCTCTTACAAGCCATACGCTGTTTTTGTTTTTCTTCGCATTAACGTTTATAAAACCGTAATTGACATTAGCATAATAACAGGCTGTGTTAGGCCAGTCAAGCGACGGAGTCGATGTCCAATACCATTTGCCTATTTTTACGAATCCGGCTTTTTTCAGAAATTCTGACCAGTCGTTTGAATTGTCCATTCCTTGAAATAGCATCTGGAAATCTTTACGGGTCGGCAGACGCCAGTCATTATGTCCGTATTTGCTGAAGTTTTTTGCATAGTTGACTGCCTCGTCCCATGTTTTTTCACCGCCGTGTGAAGTATCTTTTATCCATGAAAGGCCTGTCTGTGTATCAGTAATAATTCCTTCATTTTCGGCCTTGAATCTGTTATCAATGTTCGGAAGAGTTTTTGTTTTATCAGAATTTATTCCGGATTGATTGTTTTCATTATCTCTAACAGGCCAGAGATAATAAAGATTTTGACCGATTCCTTCTGATTTATGCGATCTGTTTGTCACTATATTCCATGCTTCGCCGTTTGCAAAAATATAAAGATCTCTGACATTCTGGAATCCTGCACTGCTGAGTATTTTGATTCTGTTATTTGGATCGAGGTCTTCCAGAAGTGCGGTAAATTCGGCCGAGGTAGGTACCCGCCAGTTTTTGCTTTTCGATTTTGCTCTAAGTCTGGAATAGACATCAAGAACGTCTTGGGGATAAAGCTTTTTTTGAGCGAAGTCGGCATTTTTCAGCCATATAAGTCCTGTTTTTGTATCGGTGATTGAATCATCCTTATTGTCGATAAAACGTTTTTGCTGGGATGATGAAGGCTGAAACATGATAAAAGATATTATTAAGATCAAATATTTAAAACGCATGAAGCCTCCGGAGTTAAAAACACGAATCACTTTAATATTAAAATGATAAGGATTTCTTTTCAATAAAAAAATCATATTTTCGCATGGTCTCATGCGATAAGATCAAAGATGCCCGCGAGGCGGGCAGACTTCAAAGGCTCAGCCTTTGAGATCCATTTGTCCGAGTGTCGGACGACAATATAAGGCTTCGCCTTATGTATCCGAGTTTCGCATGGATC
>DAOMHE010000050.1:0-14156 GCA_035430785.1 Spirochaetota bacterium
AAGAGTTTCTGCTGCGGTTATTTCGGTAAATCAGAAGATGATGAATGCGGAGAGATCACAAAACTTAGAACCAGAGAAATTCATTCGTCGGGAGCAGTTTGTACGGTAACTTCGTGTCCGCATTGCGCTGAAGGATTTGCACGCTCTGCAAATGAGCTTCAGATCGATAATTTTAATCAGGAAGATTTCGCGGAAACCATTCTGCGTTTAATCGAATAAACAGAAAAAGGTCTATTGGAGGAAATGATGGAAAATTTAATTTACATCGTTCCGGTGGCGGCAATTGCCGCTCTTGTTTCTGCGTTTATGTTTTTCAAAGCTATGATGCGCTCTGAAAAAGGAAACGCGAAGATGGAAGAAATCGCCGGATATGTTAGGGAAGGCGCTTATGCCTATCTTTACCGACAGTATAAAGCGGTATTCAAAGTATTTGCTGTATTATGCGTAATTCTCGTTGTTCTTGCTTTTCTCGGGATTCAGAATCCTTTCGTTCCTTTCGCGTTTTTGACAGGAGGATTTTTCTCGGGTCTTTGCGGATTCTTGGGAATGAAAACTGCTACAAACGCATCAAGCAGAACAGCTCAGGGAGCGACTCATTCGCTCAATAGCGGATTAAAAGTTGCATTCAGATCGGGCGCTGTAATGGGTCTTATCGTTGTAGGCTTCGGTCTTCTTGATATAGCAATTTGGTACTTCTTCCTGGATAAGGTTGTTTATACTCCGGGAAATATGAGCTCAGGAGTTGAATTCTTAGGTCTGACTTTTGTAGAAAAGGGACTTGATCTTGACGGCAAACTGGTCGCAATCACAACAACAATGCTTACATTCGGAATGGGAGCTTCCACTCAGGCACTTTTTGCGAGGGTAGGCGGCGGAATTTATACAAAGGCCGCTGACGTTGGAGCGGATCTCGTCGGAAAAGTTGAAGCCGGTATTCCGGAAGATGATCCGAGAAATCCTGCGACAATCGCAGATAATGTCGGAGACAATGTCGGAGACGTTGCCGGAATGGGCGCCGATCTTTATGAATCATACTGCGGTTCGATTCTTGCAACTGCGGCTCTTGGAGCGGCACTTCCTGCTGCTGCAGGCTTCGGGGGAGTTAAAGCTGTTACTGCACCTATGATCGTTGCTGCACTAGGAATTTTCTTTTCAATCGCCGGTATTTTTGCCGTAAGAACAAAAGAAAATGCAAGTATGCGAAATCTTTTATTCTCCCTTAACACAGGAGTTTGGGGATCTTCAATTCTGATTCTCGCAGCTCTTGCAATTATGGCTTTTACCGGATATATTCCTTGGGGAATTTTCGGAGCTGTTGTAACAGGTCTTATAGCAGGTCTTATAATCGGGCAGGCTACAGAATATTTTACTTCAGACGAATATTCACCTACTCAGAAGATCGCTGAACAGACAAAGATGGGACCGGCAACAACTATAATTGAGGGTATGGCAGTCGGAATGTATTCTTCTGCAATTCCTGTTATTACGATTGTAGTCGGAATCATTCTCGCATTTGCTCTGTCGGGCGGATTCACTCATATAAATATGGGTCTTTACGGAATAGGTTTCGCGGCTGTCGGAATGCTTTCGACTCTCGGAATTACTCTTGCAACTGATGCATATGGTCCGATTGCGGATAATGCCGGCGGAAATGCCGAGATGAGCGGTCTTGCTCCTGAAGTTCGTCACCGCACCGATGCACTTGATATGCTTGGAAACACAACTGCCGCTACCGGTAAGGGTTTTGCAATCGGTTCGGCTGCTCTTACTGCAATGGCTCTTCTTTCGGCATACATGGAAGAAATTAAAATATGGATGGCAAAATTCGCATCGAAATCTGCTGACGGATTTTTCGCGATAGATAAGTTCCGTTTTTATGCAGCTGAGCTTTCGAATGAGACAATTTGTTCATTGAGAGACCAGGGCATTACTGCAGTTCAGGCTAAACTTGCGACGATGAAAGATCTTACTGCTGCTTTCGATGTAACTCTTATGAATCCGATGGTTCTTGCCGGAATATTTATCGGCGCGATGATGGCATTTGTTTTCTGTGCTATGACGATGAAGGCGGTCGGAAGAGCTGCGGGCAGAATGGTTGAAGAAGTCCGCCGTCAGTTCCATGAAATGCCTGGAATACTTAAAGGCACTCAGAAACCTGAATACGGTAAATGTGTTGAAATTTCAACTAAGGGTGCTCAGAGAGAAATGATTCTTCCTTCTCTTCTTGCAATTATCGTTCCTGTTGCGACAGGTCTGTTTTTCGGTGTAGCGGGAGTTCTCGGACTCCTTGTGGGCGGTCTTACTACAGGTTTTGCGCTTGCCTGCATGCTGAATAATGCCGGCGGAGCATGGGATAATGCTAAAAAGTTTATTGAAAAAGGAAATTTCGGCGGTAAAAAATCCGATCCGCATAAAGCAGCTGTTGTCGGAGATACAGTCGGTGATCCGTTTAAGGATACATCCGGACCGTCTTTGAACATTTTGATAAAGCTTATGTCGATGGTTTCTGTGGTTTTTGCGGGTGTTGTACTTTTTGTATATCCGAAGCTCGCTTCATTGATTTCTATGATCGGCAAATAAAAGCCGGCTAGTATAAAAAAAGGCGGATCGAATCCGCCTTTTTTTATGTCATAAATCAATGAAATTTTTCATTAGGATCGGGATAGTAATTTTTGCGTGCCCACTCGAGTTCCTTTCTTTCATCCGATGTGAGAGAACTCATTCCTTCGCGGGCGATCTTATCGAGCAGTCGGTCAATTGTATCTTTAGCTTTGTTCTGGCTTGTAATAATTTTCAGTTTCTGTTTTGACTTTCGTTTGTTAATAAAATCTTTAGGCAGTCTGATCCGATACGCCGCAATAATTGCTATACCTGTAATAATTCCGCCGAGGTGACCGATATGACTGATGTTTCCTGCTGTAATTGAAAAAGACTGAATCGTGCCAAAAAATTCAATCAAACCGAATATCAGAACGAAATATTTCATTTTTATCGGAATGATAAAGTAAAGAAGAACTTCCCTGTTCGGCCAGATCATTCCGAATGCCAGAAGAATCCCGAAAACAGCACCTGAAGCGCCGATTGTTACTGTGTTCGGATCCATATAAGGAGAGAAATAATTCATCAGATGAATGAAAAAACCGGCACCGGTTGCGGTTAGCAGATAGTAGGTGACAAAGCGCTTCGTACCCCAGAAATTTTCAAGTTCACCGGCGAATATCCAAAGTGCAAACATGTTTAAAAGCAGATGCAGAGGACTGCCGTGAAGAAAACTGTAGGTGAAGAACTGCCAGTAAAATCCTGATTCTATTCCGGTTTTGCTGATGCCGAATATATAATCGATATTAAATCCGGAAAAAAATGGAAGCAGTATCTGAATAAGATAAATCGCGATATCGGCGATTATAATAATTTTTAGCGCCTTGGTTAAAGGGCCGCCGAATCTGAAAGAGACATTTTGTTTCATATTAATCGAACTGCCTTCTTATTCTGTCAAAATCTTCGTGATTGTAAAGAAACAGTTTAAATATACGGGGATCAAACCTGAATGCTTCCTGACGCATTATTTCAACTGTCTCTTCATGCGGAATCGCTTCTTTGTAAGGGCGCTTTGAAGTCAGTGCGTCATAAACATCGCCGATCGTAACTATTCTTGCTACAATCGGAATGTTTTCTCCGTGTCTGCCTTCAGGATATCCCAAACCATCCCACCTTTCATGATGATATAGCGCTATGTCCTTCGCCATGTCAAGAAAAGAGTTGTCTCCGAGTGTTTTGGATGCATCATTAAGTGCGTTATATCCGATTACGGTATGTGTCTTAATTATTTCAAATTCTTCGTGATTTAAAGCTGTTGGTTTAAGAAGAATAACGTCAGGGATGCCGACTTTTCCTATATCATGCAGAATGCACGAATCATAAATGTTCCGCATAAATTCTGAAGTTATCGTTTCATACTCGCCGCTGTATTTCATTATCTGCGCAAGAAGAACGCAGTAATTGCGCATTCTTTCAAGATGCTCGCCGGTTTCGCTGTCGCGGGTTTCAGCGAGTTTACTGAGTGCAAAAATGGTGGTTTTTTGGGTTTTCAACAACTCGTGCGTCCGCACCTTGACAATGTGCTCGAGATGTTTTGTGTGCATTTCGAGCTGACTCGTCAGGTCTCCGCGCTGTATGCTAAGCGATATCTGACCGGCAATGAGTTTTAAAAAGCGCAGATGTTCTTCATTGTACGGCTCGGGTTCTTCGGATAGAAATAAAAGAAAACCTTTTATGGAGTTTTCTATAAAAAGAGGCATTATTACGGCTGATGAAGTTTCTTTGCTTATTATTTCACGGGTTTCTTCAGGCAGATTTAATTTTGAAATAAATGTATCGATATCATTCGCTATAATTACGTCTTTTGCCCTGAGAATGTTATGAAAAACAGTATCCTCAAGTTTCAGCCGAAAACCGCTTTTCGCCGGCGATACTTTGTCTGAATGTGAGAGTTTTACATGAAAGGATTTTTCATCATGATCGAGTGATACTAATGTGATGCTGTTGAAAGGAATAACTGATTTCAGAGATATGTCTATTTTATCAAAAATTTCTTCAATGTCGAGACCCTGATTAAGAAGCGAAATGATCTCGAACATTTTTTCGAGCTGAAGATTCGCTTTGTCCTTTTCGTCACCGATTTTCTTTCTATCGATTGCCCTTTTTACTGAGTGGTTTAAAAGATTAAAATCTGTTACGGGTTTTGTGAGAAAGTCGTAAGCACCTGTTTTAAGAGCGTGTATGATGTCTTCATCGGAACCGACTGCTGTGAGAACGATGCGCGGAACTGAATTGAAGCGTTCAAGCATCATGCTGAGAAGTTCTCTGCCGTTCATAATCGGCATTTTCAGGTCTGTGATTACAAGATCAACATCCGCATTTTTTTCAAGAACCGAAACAGCTTCGGCTCCGTTAAAAGCGTTAAGAATATCATAACCAAGTTTTTTTAGAAACGCTGAAAGAGTCTTATTGACGTTAATGTCATCATCAACGACAAGAATCTTTCCGAAATCGTTCCTACCGTTACTAATAGAGTCTCCAAGTATCATCGCAAACCGTACGGTCAGTCTATAAAATATATGCTAAAAAGGCAAGAAAAAGACAATTCGTTGTAACTTGAATACTATATCAGACTCAAAAAGGTATGAAGAAAGCTCTGTTGTTATTGTTCATTGTTCCGTTTTTTGCGTGTGAGAACATGCGTTTTACTAAAGTATCGGGATTCGTATTTGATGATGAAACCGGCGAACCTGTTGCAGGTGCGCTTGTTAAGCTTTATGATGAATATGATTCGGATTCCGATGAAACGGATGAAAGCGGATATTTCAGTGTATCGATTTCCTATAACAGTGATAACAGCAGCTCAGAAGACTCTCAAAAAATCAGCTTCTCGGTTTCAAAAAACGGATATAAAAAATATACCGATACGTTTAATGGAAGCTATGTTGATAAGGAAATTGATGTTTTTCTTGAAAAAGAGTGATAATCCGGCTTAAATAAATTTCCGCTTCATCATTTCGCGGTAAATTTTCAAAACAACCCATGCATCAGTTGCAGCATAGAGTATTTGTGATTCTGAAAGATTGAATTTTTCCCAGTTGCTTTTCTGGGCTTTTTTAGAAATTCTTCCCTTAAAGAAAAAACCTGCGAGAGCTCGTACACCGCGCTGTTTGAATCTCAGCTTTCTTGCAATTGTCTCAAGATCGACAAAAGAAACGCATTTTGATGATGAATATTTTTCAATATCCCGAAGTTCTCCCTTCAGTCCGAGGCCGATCTTTGTTATCGAAGGATTGGATAATATACGTGTCAATTCAGGCGGATAATTAAGCTTGTTTATCCTGACAAGAAAGGCTTCGGTTTCTGTCGCAAGCTGAATCAGTGAAATGGGATAATGCTCGCCTTTATTGAAGCTGGGACGTGATTCGCTGTCGAATCCGATTATCATTCCTGATTTAATTTTATCAAGATGATGAAGATCGTGATAAGTTTCTATAAGTCTTATTTTTCCCGTGAAAGAGAGAAGGGGGTATTCGTTTATGGCTTCTTTGTCTATTTCATAAAGAAATTCTTCTTCACCGTTAGCTTTAGTCTCCGGTTTATTTTTGCTTTTGTTAAAAAGATTAATTAATTTATTAATTTTGAATAATTTCATCTGATTGCCGCCATTCTTTTGACTATTCCGTTTCCGATCGATCCGCATAATGCAACTGCTACGGCGTCCGCTGCATCGTCAGGCTGCGGAGTTTCCTTCAGTGAAAATATTTTCTGAATCATGCACTGCATCTGTTTCTTGTCCGCTCTTCCGAATCCCGTTACAGCCTGTTTAACCTGTACCGGTGCGTATTCTGTATAACATAAAGCATTCTGCTGAAATGCCAGTAATATTACTCCGATTGCTTTTGATACGTCAAGCGCGGTTGTGGTATTGCGTGCAAAAAAAAGCTTTTCAATTGCCGCAGAATCGGGTCTGTAACGCTTTATAACTGCCGAAATTTCAGTATAAACAATAAAAAGCCTCTCTGATATTGAAAGAGAGGAATCAGTTTCTATGGTGCCGTAGTCAATAACTCGGGCGGTGTCTTCGATCACCGCCCATCCGATTATAGCAAAACCTGGATCAATTCCAAGAACCCGCATTACTGGAGTTTTTCCATTATCTCATCCGAAATTTCATAATTGGCGTAAACATTCTGAACGTCATCATGATCTTCGAGCTGTTCAGTGAGACGCATACACTGCTGTGCTTTCTTTTCATCAAGCTCAACTGTAGTCTGCGGAATATATGTAATTTCAGCAGAAGCAGTTTTGAAAGATTTGGTATTTATTGCTTCAAAAACATTGTTAAACGATTCCGGAGCCATTTTTATTGTAAGCGAACCGTCATCTTCTGCTGTTATATCTTCAATGTCAAAATCAAGAAGAAGTTCCATTAACTCATCTTCATTTGTCTGACCGGATTCGATGGTAATTACACCCTTTTTGTCGAACATAAATCCGACACAGCCAGTTTCCCCGAGGTTTCCTCCGTTTTTTGAAAAGATATTGCGTATTTCCGGATACGTACGGTTTCTATTGTCCGTAATAACGTCCAGCATCATCGCAACTCCGCCAGGAGCATAACCTTCATAGCGGATTTCTTCGTATACTACGCCTTCCATTTTTCCGCTGGCTTTAAGTATTGCGCGTTCAACATTATCGTTAGGCATATTGGCTTCTTTAGCCTTAAGTATTGCGGTTCTAAGTCGTGGATTCGATTCAGGATCAGATCCGCCGCCGTTTTTAACAGCAACAGTTATTTCCCTGATTATTTTTGTGAATATCGCGCCGCGTTTCGCGTCAATTGCGCCTTTTTTTCTTCTAATAGTAGACCACTTATTATGACCTGACATCAAATACCTCTGAAAATCTCGAATTATAGTACAATTTTTTAATACCCTCTTTTTATTTTCAACTGTAATTTTATGATTCTCTCCCTAGCCTGAGGAGCCTTATAGTTGAAATCCGCTGAGGCCTGATAGTATTTTATCGCTTCTTCGTTTCTTTCTAGTTTCTCAAGAATTTCAGCCGAATTCCAGCGTACTTTTCCGCTTGAAAGCTTTCTTCTTTCGTAATTCTGCTGAAGAAGTTCATATTCCATTATCTCTATTTTTCTTTCAAGAAGCTGGAATTCTTTGAACTTCTCATAGTTTTTTTGTTTTAGAAGTGATATTTTGAGTTCCCTGGCAGTTTTTCTCATATCAATAATTTCATCTTTTTTTTGTTTAACTGCCGAATCTATTTTGTTTTCATATTCGACAGTGCGGGAATATGCTTCAAATGCTTCCTGGAATCTGAGATTGCGGTAAAGAATGTCTCCGCTGTATTCATTGCATTTGTGTCTGCGGAGAATGTCTTCGGCAGGAAGAAGTTCAAGTGCCCGTTTGAACAGGTTAAGAGCTTCATCCAGTGATCCGACATTGTTGTAGCAGATGAAACCAAGGGCAAAAATTACCGGCGCATCATCATTTTTCTTTGCAAGATACTTGCGGTAATAATCGGCAGTCGCGAGATACCGGTTTATATCTGAATGAAGATTCGCGAGCAGAATGTAGTCGTTAATGTCCTCAGCTTCGCCTTTGATTGAAAGATATCTCTCAAGATAAAGTATGCTGCGCTTTTTGTCACGTCCTGCATAAAGAGCCCTTCCCAGCTCAAGAGCATAGTCTGCGTTGGCTCTGTCAAGAGAACATGCCTGTTCAAGAGAGTTCAGGTATGCACGGAAATATCCCGCTTCTTTGTATACACGCGAGAGTTCATAAAAAACGGCAGAATCCGATGCAAATTCAATTTCCTTGAATCTGAAGCATTGATAATAATGCCTTACAGCAGAATCATATTCGCGCAGATTGAATGCGCATACACCGGCAAGGCGGTGCAGTTTGAATAATTCGGGATTATTTTCAACAAAATAAGGCTCGGCTTTTCTTTCGGAAAACAGCCTGTTCAGGTCTATTCTTTCTTCGGCTGATCCTAAACTGATGAAATCATTCGGAATGCGTTTGTCGTCAACTTTTGATGAATATATTTCTTCGAGCCGCTTTTTTATCTGCGCATAGGCATCTTTATAATTTCCGGAACTAATAAGCGGTTCATATGATTCCTGTGCGGAAACGAGTGTTGCTGATAATAGTAATAAGATTTGAATTAAAAACTTCATGTCAGATTTGTATTCTTATTATCGGATCAAGTCAATCGATTCTGTAATAAAGAAGAATTTTTGTTATTGTAAAAAAGAGATTCGCCGGAGGGAATGTCTGTATCCGCTATTATTGGAGTCTGGAGTTTATATGTTTACCGGAAAATACAGGAATCAGTTTGTCCGTGCGTCGAAATTTTTACTATTGTGCACTTCTGCTGTATTCGCCTTCAGAATAATTCTTTTCGGTCTTATTTCAGCATCTTTTTCCGATGCTGATTTTGCAGTATTTTTTTCAAAATCAATTCTTTATGATCTTGTTTTTCTTGCATGTGTATTCATTATTATCTTTTGTTTTATGCTTATATTTAAAAAAAAGATAAGACTCTTTGAAGCTTTTCTTTTTGCTTATTTCGCTCTTGTTTATGTTTTCTACGCGGGTTATTATTCCGTCTTTGAAAAATATTTTCAAATATCAGCTTTAGGAGAAGGTCTTTCTACGTATTCAAATGAAATAGTGAATTCCGCATTTCATGAAATCGGAATTGGTGTCTATTTGTCTTTGATTCTTTTTGTTCTGATGTTTGCAGTTTATTGTTTTACCATAAAACGTATTGAGCGAATGCTTTACAGTCTGATATTGTATTTTATTCTGCCGCTGGTATTCTTCGGTATCACATTCGGTCTCATATCTGCGCCTAAAGAAAATCTTTTTGAAAATCCCGATTACGGTACAGTGTCAAAAAACCCTGTTTTTTTTCTTGCTTCATCAATGATGACAAAGCCCGAAGATGAGTCTTTCATTAAGAATGATTCTAAAGGCGAACTTTTTTTGAATTCAGAATCCATAAGCGAAAATGGTATTGTTCCTGATTTGAAAATCCGCAGAAAAAAATATAATATAATATTTTATTTTTTTGAATCTACCGCGCAAAATTACATCGGAATGAAAGTTGATGGAAAGCCTGTAATGCCGGTGTGGGAAAAACTGTCGCAAAACAGCATCAGTTTTAACCGCCACTATGCGCATTATCCTCTCTCTGTTAATGCGCTCTATAATGTTTTTACTTCTGCTTATAATCCTCTGAAAAAAATGTGGATACCGATGCATGATGAGAAAATTCCTTTTAAATCTGCACCTGAAATATTTAAAGAGAATGGATACAGAACAGCTCTTCTGCATTCAGGTGATTTGAGAAATTTTAATCATATCGGTTATCTGAAAGACAGAAAGATTGATCTCATCCGTGATATCAAAACGCTTGAGCCGGGCGGATATAAAGTTATAACTCCGTACAGTCTTGATGACAGGGCAATGATAAAGCCTCTTGCGGATTTTGCGAAAAAAGAAAAAGACAAACCGTTTTTTGCTGCAATCTTTCCTCTTCTGCCCCATCATCCGTATACATTTCCTTTTAAGGAGTTTTATCTTTATTCAGAAAGCGATATAGCAAAAGCTTCCGGTAAAAAAGAAAAGACATGGATGCAGTATGTGAATTCACTTCATTTTTCCGATTATTGTCTCGGCGAGCTCATTGATTCGCTTGATAAAGACGGACTTCTTGAAGACACCATAATTTTTATTTTTGCAGATCATGGAGAAGCTTTCTATCAGCACCCAGGAAACTATCTTCATGCTATTCATGTATATGATGAAAATGTGCATGTTCCTTTTATGATCTATGGAAAAAATATTTTTAAACGCAGAATAGAATATCCCGGAGTATCGAGCCATGTTGACATTCTTCCGACTGCTCTTGATTTTGCAGGAATAAAACCGGAAGAAAACTTTCAGGGGATATCTCTGATATCAAAGCATAAAAAAAGAATGGCTTTTTCATACACGGACTGGGATGAAATAAAAAGGTCTGTTCGTGACGGCAAATGGAAGTTTATTCTTTCTGATAAAGGGAAGGAAGAGTTATATGATGTTGATGCCGATGCGGCAGAGAAAAATAATATAGCTTCTAAATTCCCGGAGATTTGCGGGAAATACAGGGAATTCTTAAAAAAAACAGGCCGGCATCAGCAGGAATATTACAAAACGAGGAAGTTTAAAAGTCTGTGAAATTCTTCAGAAAAAACAAACCTGTTAAAATAATTCTGATAATCGTAATTTTGTCTGCTGCTGCAGCATTTTTCTTTGCTGCGAAACTTCAATTCAGCTTTCTGAGGCAATATTTTTTTTCTGATATGAGATCTTCTACTCAGATTGCTTATTCGGAATTTGCAGAAAAGCGGAATGCTGAATTGATTAAAGAATATCTGCTTTTAAATGATAAAGGAAAAAGGGATTTTTATTCAAAGCTTTTCTGCAAGCGGAGATTTATAGTTAATCGTAAAACGTATGCAGTTTTCGATGACCGTTCCGAATTCTTTTGTGCTTCTGTCAATTCTTCGCCGATTGGAGGTTCTGTTTATATTTGGACTTATGTTGACGATTCAATAATGATAAAAAGCTCCGCTAATGAAGGGTATTCTCCGTTTTCCGAATGTGAAGTCTGGAGACTTAACACAAACGGATTTAATTACATTTTTATCAATGATAATGTTTTGATTTTCGAGAGATCTGACGGAGAGGAAGAATCTGTGATGACTCTTGAATACTAGAACTAAACCTTGATTTTTCTTTTTTCGGGATCAGCGTTTTCCTTGTACAGGATGATGATGTTTCCTATAGTTCCTACAATTTCTGCTGAACATTTTTCCGCTATTTGAGGCACCATGGCGCTTTTTTCATCTTTGTGATCGACAAATTTAACTTTTATAAGTTCATGATCTTCAAGAGCAATTCCAATTGCTTTTATCAGCTGGTCCGTTACTCCCTGTTTTCCGATTTTTACTATCGAATCCATGTGATGCGCGAGCGATCTCAGTTCTTTTCTCTGACGGCTTGTTAATTTATTCATGATTGAAAAGTCCGATTAAGGTGTTTTTCGTCAATAATTATTTAATGGGTTAATTTAACATTGTCCGAAAAAAACTTGAATTAATTATTTTTTGAGAGATAATGTTTAAATGGAAACTTCTGATAATAGTTGTGACTCAAGGTGGTTTTTCGCGATTGAAAGCAGCGGTGACGGAGTCTGGGACTGGAATTTCCAAACAGGCGCTGTTTTCTATTCAAGCAGTTGGAAAAGCATGCTTGGATATAAGGATGATGAAATAAAAAATCGTCTTAGCGAATGGAAGCGCCGGGTTCATCCGGACGATCTTAATGATATCCGCCGCGCGTTGACGCGGTGCATAAAAGGTAAAACTCCGCGATACGAATGCCAGCACAGGCTTTTATGCAAAAATGGAAAATACAAATGGATTCTGACGCGGGGCCGTGTGGTAGAAAAAACTGCAGACGGAAAACCTCTTCGAATAGTCGGAACACATACTGACATAAGTGAAACCAAACGAATTGAGCTCGAACTCACAATGAGCAAAGAGAAGAAAAAGGCGCTTATCAACAATCTTCCTATTTTGGCGTGGATGAAAGACAAAGAAGGAAAATTTGAAGTTGTAAACAATATGTTCACTGAATTTTTCGGACTTAATGAATCAGAAATTATAGGAAAGACTGCCGATGAATTTCTTACTAAAAATATAGCTGATTTTTATTTTAAGGATGATGAGGAAATTATAAATTCAGGCGGCAGGAAATCTCATGAAGATTTAATCGTGACCGAGTCCGGAGAAAAATGGATCGAAACACATAAAAGTACCCTTTTCGGTTCAGACGGAGAAGCAATCGGAATAACCGGTTTTTTTAGGGATATTTCTGAACGTAAAAAAATGGAAACTGAACTTCACCGCAAGGATAAAGTTCTTTTTGCTGTTGCGATGAGCATCGAACAGCTTTTTTATTCTGACAGCGTAGATGAAACAATTCCTTTCTGTCTGGAAGAGATAGGTAAATCGGCCGGGGCAGACAGAATATATCTATTTAGAAATTACAATGCTGACGATGGGAATCTTTTTTCAACTCAGACTGACGAATGGGCAAAAGACGGAATTCCTTCACAAATGGGTTCTCCGTATACGACATATATCCCGCTTGATTCTGTTCCGGAACTTCTTAATGCAGGATTAAGAAAGCGTATTTTTTCAGGAATCGTAAGTACTTTTACAAGTCAGCTGAAAGAGGCTCTTGAGCCCCAGGGAATTAAATCAATTATGATAATTCCGATTTATTTGAATAATCAGTTCTGGGGATTTGTGGGTTTTGATGACTGTACAAAAGAGAGAATATGGAGCGAAGCTGAAAAAAATATTTTATCCTCATTTGCTTCGGCTCTCGGAGTTGCTGTTCAGCGCGAACTTGCAGCTGAAGAGCTTAAAATAGCAAGGAGTTCAGCGGATGCGGCGAATGTTGAAAAAAGCCGTTTTCTTGCGAATGTAAGCCATGAACTCAGAACACCATTGAATGCAATTATAGGAATATCGAAGATGCTTGCCAAGAAAGAAAGCGAAAATCTCTCTGCGCGGCAAAACGAAGGTTTGAATTTGATAAACGAAAGCGGCAACCGGCTGCTTCTTCTCATCAATGATATTCTTGATATTGCCAAGATAGAAGCAGGTAAAATGGAATTTAATCCTTCCATGTTTGATCTGAAAAAACTTGTCAGTCAACAGGTTGAAATATTAAAAACGCTGACTGCTGAAAAGCAGATTGATATTGAGTATGTATTCGGAGATAATGTTCCGGTTAACGTTAACTCGGACTTTTCAAAGGTAACTCAGATTTTGACAAATATCTGCGGAAACTCGGCGAAGTATACAGATAAAGGATCTATTAAGATTACGGTGGAATCGGACAGTTTAAATGCTGTAATAACAGTTGAAGATACCGGTGAGGGAATTGAGGCATCAGAAATTGATAAAGTATTTGATCAGTTCTATCAGATTGCCCATCCAATGACAAAAAAACATTCAGGAAGCGGTCTTGGTCTTCCTCTTTCAAAGAAGATGGCTGATCTTATCGGAGGAAGTATTGTGTTGAGCAGTGTTGAAGGCGTTGGAACAAAAGTTATATTTTCTTTTCCGTACGGAGAAGGGGCTTCGTGGAATAGCATCGAGACAGCTGATAAAGCAGATGTGCCTGAATATTCGGATAAAAGAAAAATCTATATTGTTGATGATGAAAAAATAAACCGAATGACTTTTTCTTTGATGCTTGAGTCTCGGTATGATTTAAGATTTGCATTTGACGGAAAAATGTTTTTGAATGAAGTCTCAGCCTGGACTCCGGATATTGTTTTGATGGATATTATGATGCCCGAACTTGACGGCTTTGAAACTCTGCGGCTTTTCCGCCGGATGAAACAATATGATTCCATTCCGGTTATAGCAGTTACGGCAAGAGCGATGGAAGAAGAAAAATCGGAAATTCTGGACAAGGGTTTCAGCGGTTATGTTTCAAAACCGGTTGATGATCAGATTCTTATAAATT
>DAOMHE010000051.1:0-14112 GCA_035430785.1 Spirochaetota bacterium
ACACATTTTCCCATCTTTGAGTTTATTATAGTCCAAGAAACTTAATAAGTTTTCATCTTCTTGTGAACCATCAATAACATTTAATAGATCAACGATTTCTTGTTCATGGATAAACTTTTTATGAAGTTTATTTTCACTATCTATAAGTATAGATTTCGGTTTTAATAATTCTGAAAAAGCATAGGTTACACCATTGTTTTTAAGCTCTTCCATTTTTTTTCTTGAAGACTCATTGGGATTAAAAGCGAATCTTATCATTTGAGGAAAGCCATAATAAGGATTATCCCACTCTTTTACATCATCCTTTATTAAATTTTCTTCATTCCATTTTTCTAAATCTTCTGCAATATTTGTGAATTGGTAAAATGCTATTATATCATCTTTAGTAAATTCACTATTCATTAGAATTCGATAAGGAGTACCAGAAAGGTGTATGCGAATCTTTGAGTTTATAGTTTTGGTCGTTTTTTCTAATATATCAAGTGATTCATCATTAAGTTTTTCCTCACTTGTTCTTTCCTTTGCAGAAAAATCTTTTAATACCTTACCATATTCTGAAGCCCTAGCGCCAAAATGAGTTTCGTCGATGAGCAGCAAGTCAATTTGGTTTGCAAAAACTTCCTTGTGTTTTTCTTTTATTGAATTCCCTTGCAAGTCTTGTAGAGTAAGGAATAAAGCTACTTTTTTATTTGCACTAATGTTTTCTTTAATAAAAGATTCGTTTTGTAAAAGAGAATTGCTATCAAAAAAAATAAATCCATCAAATTTTTTATGGCTTTCAACTGTTTTTTTCCATTCATCCCTGACATCAGCTTTTGCAGAAACAATTAAAACGATTTGAGCATTCATTTCTACTGCACAACACATAGATGTAAAAGATTTACCGAAACGCATTACAGCGTACATCAACAGGTTATCTCGGCCTTTTTTAATGGCTTTACTAAATCTATCAATAGTTTCTTGTTGATTTGGTCTTGGGGCGTATTCTTCTGTTCTTTTGTAAGTGTGTATTATCGGAACATGCCTATCTTCAAATCTATAGAACTGATATTGTAAATCATTGTTCTTATGAGCAGCTTTAATATGTGTTATAGCATCATTTAAGTCATTAGCTGTAGTATCTTTAAAAAATTCATTTGAATAATATGGAATAGATTTAAATGAATCGGGCAAAAGTCTTTGCTTATGGATCTCGTCTTCTAGGTACTTATGAACTGCAAAGTCTCTAAAAAAAGTCTCTTCATCAACTTTTGCAATCTCTTGAAATTTCTTTTCCAGTTCTGGAAAATGTTTTCTCCATTCATTCAGCCTTGTTTCTACAGGTCTATAGGTGTCACCAACTTTTAAATAATTCGGAACTGTTTCAGTAGTAAACGCATAAATTTGAGGTTCAACCCTACCGATTATGATTTCATCAAGTAATGATAAATCTAAATTCGCCATAATATCTATTCCTTACTTTTAAAAAGGTCAACAAATCTAATTTTTTGTCCTTCTTGTTCTGTTTCTGGATCTTTGTTATTCCAATTTTTAATCCAACAGTAAATCCCATTATGTTTAAACATATTTTCTTTAAGGCAGCCCTCACATTGTATTCTCTCTATTTCAGATTCACCAAAAAGATTATCGGATTTTATTGTTTTAGTCCCACAAGTTTTTGGGATAACACCTTTAAGACCATCCATTTGCCAAACATTCCATGAAACAATATATGCAATTGTTTGAATTTCTTTTAATAAAGGTTCTCCTATGAACTTATAATAATAATTTTCAATAAATGTAACAAGCATGGCTTCTCTGGCAATCAATAAACTATCGCCATGATATTCAAAAGCATAAGTACTTTTAAATGCAGTTTCAGCTGCATCAAACCATTCTTCAATATTTTCCACATTTTCATTAATAACACGAAACTTTCTGTCTAATATTCCAATCCGTTTTTCAACAGGAATAAACTCACCAGTTGTTGTATCATAGCGACTTGTTAAATATGGAGCTTCCCCACATGCAATTTCAAGTCTTCGATCACTTACATAATCTTTCCATGTTTTATTTTCAGGGAAAGTGATTTTATTCTTATTAATAATCCAACTATTTGTATCTATCTTTTTTATCCCCGTATTAAACACATTAGCGTTACCAAACCATGCATTATCTATTAAGTTGTTTTGTTCGTTGCATACCCAGGAAGGAGTAAACACTTCAGCCATGTCTTTAGAACGAGATTGTTGAAGAAATATGTTTTTTTTGACCCGTGGCATGATGATATTACAATTTATACCAGTTATTAATTCTGGTAGTATCTGTGCAGTGAAATGATATTTTTCTCCTAAGTGCTCATAATTATCTGTAGCCCAAAGAATATTATTTTTGGTTGTCTGATCAAGTAAAAGAATATCAAGCACATCAGGGTATAGCTTAACTATTTCATTTTCTTTAATGTCAATTCCAGTCTTTAGCAAATTATATTCCTCTTTTCTTCGCCCGCCACGGACGGCGGGCGTCTTGGAACACAGGATGAAAACACTATTTTTATTACTAATATTTAGTCAAACAAAAGTCTGGCGCAGTTTCTCTTCTAACAACATATATGCAATACGCAAAACATCCCGATCTAGAATGTTATCCGCATTAAGTTCATCATTCCATATTCAAGTAATACACGCAATTGGAACAAGATCAAAAATGTTTCTTCTTTCAAATATCTTCCTTTCAGCTGCAACCGCAAACACTGAAACAATCATGCCCGAAAATCCACAAAATATCTCAGCCACATGATCATTAAAATCTTAATACATAATATTATCAAGTATGTCAAACCCAAAATAAATCACATGACATACAAAGAATTACATGCCCTCACCCCAAGAAAATTTATCATTGATTTCAATAGAATGATGCTTGTTCTCAGCGCACTTCCTGTTCGCTTCGATAGTAAATTAAAGATTATTTTACGCACCCAACTCTGAGCTGAATATTGCGTTCTCCCGCTAAGAGCTTTGGACTGACCCCTGTTTGTTGGACAAAATTATTTTGCTTATGAAGCTGATTCCCTGAATTTAACAGGAGAAATCCAACCTAATTTTTTCTTTATCCTTACATTGTTATAGTAATCAATATAATCATCTATTTTCTTAATCATCTTCGCAGCTGGCAATAATTTATTATCTTTTTCTAAATAGATCGTTTCGCATTTTAGAGTTCCAAAAAAGTTTTCCATACAAGCATTGTCCCAACAATTCCCTCTCCGGCTCATGCTTTGGACTATTCCTAAATCTTTAAGTAATTTGCGATACTTCTTTCCGAGATATGGTGATCCTTGATCCGTATGAAAAAGTGTTCCCTTCAGGCAATATTTAGTACTCAATTTGTTTAAAGAATCAATTGCAAGTTCCTCGTTGATGTTCATCGAAAATGAACGCGAAACTATTTCATCATTATGTAAATCAAATATTGAATTTAAATACAACCAGCCTTCCATTACTCTTATATACGTCATATCTGCTACGATTTTTTCCATCGGCTTAGATGCATTGAAATTACGATTAAGAATATTTTGAGGTATATTTTCTCTATTCTCCTTTAGCGTTTTATAGTAATCTTTGGGATATTTATGCCTACGAATCTTTGAGCTAATCCCGTTCGCTTTTCTAATTCTTGATAATTTCTTATGATTGTGAATTATTCCAAGCGACTTAAAAAACTTCGACATAACTTTTGAACCACTATTTTGAGTTTCTTTCGGTAGAAGTTTAATATCCGCTAGAACTATTTCTTCTATTTCTTTCGTGTTCGTAGCTTTATTGCGATAATAGCATACGCTTCTTGCAATGCCGGATATTTTCGAAAGATTCATGATTCCGGCTCCATTTTCTTTTGATTTTTTGATAGCTTCGATTTTTTGTCTTTTTTTTTACTATCTGAAATATCTTGCTGAAGAAGCTCTGCATAATTTTTCCAATACATATTTGCGTCGCGCAAATACTTGAGTTCCTTTTTTAGTCTTTTCAGCTCATCTTTTTCTTCTTTATTCAAAAGTATTTCCTGATATTGAGTATTTGGTTTCTTTAATATCCAATAACGAACATAATCTCTTGTTAATCCATACTTTTTTGCTAATTTCATGTAGCCGTTTATTCCAGGTTTATATTCCTTACGAATCTGCTCTTCAAGTTCAAATGGAAACTTTCTTATCATTTTTCTAACTCCTAAGTGTCCAACTTGAGGGGGGCAGTCCAGAAGCTCTTCTCGCGGGAAGTCGGAACGATCCCGACAAGCGAGACGCTTCAACAAGCGACACGAAGTCGCGACAAAAGCGTCTCGTCAGTTTCCGCATCCTGCGGAAACTCGCTCGCCCTCTCCCATATTAAATCACATGATTGGCGAAGCCAATAAAGATAGTCCATCCCGGGAGAGGGCTTTCACTCATACATCTTAATCCTTCAGCAAAAGACGAATGCGCGAAAAATCCATCAAAACGTCCGACGCAGTCGAACACTAAGGATCAGTCATTTCCAAAAGCATGAAACTATTGACAGCAATAATACCTAAACCATTCGGCGAAGCCGAATACCAAATAAGCGCAGACTATCGCAGCCATTTCGAAGAAATGCGCGATAGTTCTGTCGCGACAAGCCCCGCGCAGCGGTGCCCTTTTCTTTCGTCCATTTCTTTTGGGCACAGCAAAAGAAATGGACAAACGGATTTAAAAGGTGCGGAGCACCTTTTGCGTATTGCATGACACCATGCAAAAAAGCTAAAGCATTGATTACTTGACAAACCCCCTCCTTATTCATTCAATAAAAACCGGCAGGCATATCTCGCCAATAGAAAACTGCGAATATTATCACATGCCGCTGAAAATTCTAAGATGGAAAGACTGATTTGAAATATTTACTTTTTTCTTTGTGCACAGCGCTTTTGTTTTCTTCGTGCTCGACGGAAGTATCTTCCGAAAAACTCGCTGCGGATACTTCATCATCGGCAGTCATCCGTGACAAAAGACCATTCGGCAAAAGTTTCATCCGGATAAAAAAAGGCTCGGAAGAATACGTAAAAGTTTTGAGACTCGAAAATGATTTCTTCGAAAGCAAATTATATTTTTCTTCAACCGGCAAACCCGGCATGGCATATTTTGAAACATCTTCAGGCGAATACAAAGTCGAATTTTTCAGTGCTTCAACAGATTCCGACCAAGACGGTTTTCCCGACTGCGCGGAGCTTTTGAGCGAAGACTCAAGGAAAAACTTCATAGCACGTTTTGTCAGAATAGCAGAAACCCAGTTTCTGAAAGAAAGCCCTGCATGGGAAAAATCCCAGCGCGACTGCGCTGGTCTTGTACGTTTTGCTTACCGCGAATCGCTCAAACTGCATGATGCAGCATGGACTTCAAAAAGCGGAATAACCGAAACAAAAGACCTTCCTCAGATTACTGAATTTTACTATCCGAAAATTCCGCTTCTTGGAGTTAAAATCTTCAAAACAAACGAAGGAAGCGCAGACGACGTTTCAACTTTCGGTGAATTTGCCGACGCGGCGACTCTAATGCGCCTCAACATGGATTTCATCTCGAAGGATTTATCACATGCAGAACGCGGAGATGTACTCTTTTTCTGCATCAAATCCGGAAATTCTTATTCATATCATACGATGATTGTGACTGAAAAATATCCCGAAATCAGGCTGATTTATCATACAGGCGAAAACGGATTAGTCAAAAGAGTAAACTCAGCATATCTCTCGGAATCAGCCGTTTTCCGCCCTGTAGAAAGCAATAAAAACTTTCTGGGCGCATTCAGATTTAAAATAATTCATTGATTCTATTTCACTATGTATTAAAATAAGTTCGAAATTATACACACAATTACGGGGTGAGCATGAAATTCGCGAAATATACGATTCCTTTGATTTTAATGTTTCTTACTATTCCGGCGCTTTTCTTCGGATACGGCGGAAAAGCCTCACCGGCATTTTATCTCGGAACGGATAAAACATTTACTCTAAACGAAAATGCCTATATCAACCTCGAAGGTCCGGAAAACCGGGATTATACTTTCAGGGTTTATAAAGTAAAAAACCCGGCTGATTTTTTCGTCAAAGGCATTTCAGACCGCCTTGTCGAACAGCAGGGAAAAGATAAAGCTTTTGCAGATTTTTTCGCGATACTCTCTCAGGCTACATCTGATTTCAAAAAAGATTTCCGGGAACTTGCAAGAAAGGAATTCAATTCCGACACGAGAAGCAGCTTAAAGGAAGCGGTCAATGCAGACCTCGACTCAAAAACTATTGTTCCGCCGAAAGCGATTCCGGCATTTGTCGATAATGCCGAAATGCTTTTTACTTTTTCTGTTCAGGCGTCAAAACCTGATGAGAACGCCGAAAACCCATGGGCATACAGAAAGATTCCTCTTCCGGTAAAAGAAAAGGGAGTTTATCTCATTGAATGCTTCTCAGCAAAAAATACGGCATATACAGTTGTAATCCGTTCCGATTACGGATTTGTTTCAAAGCAGTATGATTCCGGCTCAATGATTTTTGCTGCTGACATGGTTACAGGCGAACCTCTTGACGGAGCATCCGTTTCATTATACGATTTCGCGTCGATGAAGAAATCTTCTTCTTCAAAAACTTCAAACGGTATATGTTCCTTTTCAAGCAAACCTTCATCAAAATCATTTATAGTTCTCGAAAAGAACGGTCAGTTCGCGGTAAGCGATCCCGATTTCTTTTCAAAATCATTCTACGGTGAAGGCGGAGTACGCGCGTATATCTATACCGACCGTCCTGTTTACCGTCCGGGTGATGAAGTACAGTTCAAAGGCGTAGTCAGAAATTTTTCATCATCATATATAACAGTTTCGGGCAAGGCAAAGGCAAACGTATACACGGAAAAGGGCGAATCAGTTAAAGAAAACATTCCGGTTAAATCAATTCAGATACCGGAACTTTCAACAGCAAGTTCACTCTTCCCTCAGGCGAACCATATCTCGGAACATATAACATAGTTCTTGAATTTGAAGACAAAACGTATTCAAGCGAATTCTCGGTCGATGCATACAAGAAACCGACATATCTCGTTAAAGTAGAAACTCAAAAGAAATTTTATCCGGCGAACTCATCCGTTCAGTTAAAGATAACTGCGAAATTTTATTACGGAAGTCCGGTAGCCGGTGCGCGGTGCACATACAAAGTTTTCAGAAAAAAGAAATTCGACTACTCACCTGTCGGAGCGCTTCCATTCTTTGCAGACGCTGCGGATTATCTCGGCATCAACATGAACGGAAACAATGAACTCGTTTCTTCCGGTTCAGCTAAGCTTAACGATAAGGGAGAAGCAATCACATCAGTAAAAATCCCCGCACTTGATGAAGACTACACTTACACCGTTCTCGCTGATGTAACTGATAACGATCTTACTTATTCGGGAAGCGCATCGTTTTCCGCAAACAGATCCGACTGCTTCGTAAAAATATTTAAAGACAAAAATCTTTACGAACCGGGCGCAAGCGCGGAATTCAAGGCAAAGCTCGTTCCTTACGACAAAACAAACGAAGCGGTACTCAAATCACTCGCAGGAAGAAAGATATCTTTTATTCTCTATTCAAGAAGCTTTTACAATATTTCAACTGAAGGCGAACGAAAAAAGATCAGCGAATCTTCTGCAGTAACTGATAATGAAGGAAGTGCAGTTTTTTCATTCAAAGCTTCAAACGCCGGCCACTATGTTGCAGTAATAAGCACGAAAGATGACAAAGGTCAGATAACCGAAACCGAAACTCCTTTCTGGGTTTCCGGAAAAGGTCAGGCGATTGACGTTCCTTTCAAAAACATCACAATCAAGTCATCAAAAGATATATACGCACCCGGCGATAAAGCCGAAATACTTATAATGACTCCTGCAAGCGGCGGACACCTTCTCGTCTGTGTTGAAGGAGACAATCTCATCTCGAAAGAAATCATAAAGATGAATGGTAATTCTCACAAATACTATGTAAAAATAACTGATGACATGACGCCGAATTTTACGCTGAATGTTGTTCAATTTTCAGCCGGTAATATCTACACAAGCCAGCTTAGAGTAAACGCGCCTCCGGTTGATAAATTTCTCGATGTCGCAGTTAAGCCTGTTAAGACCGAGTATGCGCCAGGAACCGAAGCAGAGGTGGAAATTTCAACTCTTGACTACAAGGGCAAAGGCGTTTCGGCCGAAGTTTCAGTCGGAGTCGTAGATGAAGCAATTTACCAGATACGCGAAGAAGACCGTCCGAACATTTCGACCTTCTTTTATCATCCGCGCACAAACAATGTCTCGACGGTATTTTCTTCAAACTACCGTCTTTTCGGATACGCGGTTGAAAAAAATCTCAAACTAGCACTTAATTCAAAAAATAATCCTCCTCTTGCAGTGCTCAAAGAAGATGACGAAAGAGCGAGAGACAGATTCAAGGATACTACTTTCTGGTCTGCAAGAGTCAAAACGAATGCAGAAGGGAAAGCCGTTGTAAAAATTCCTCTTGCTGACAATGTGACAACATGGCGTGTTACTGCAATTGCCGTAACCAAAGACACGAAGGTAGGTCAAGGAATCGGAAAATTCCTTGCACGCAAAAAACTTATGATAACTCCTGCTATCCCTGCGTATATTCTTACCGGCGAAGAACAGCAGATAGGTCTTTCAATAGCTAATCTCACGGAATCAGACCGCGAAATTGAAGTCGAAGCCGATGCCGACGGAGCCGAAATTACCGGAACTAAAAAACGCAAGTTTCAAATCAAAGCGGGAAGAACTGCCGGAATCTACTATACTGTAAAAGCCCCTGAAAATTCAACTAAAGACTCATTTATTCTTTCTGTAAAAGCAGAATCACTGGGCTCTGCCGATATAATAAAAGTTCCGGTAAAACTTAAAACTTTCGGACTAAAGGCAGACCAGCCGATATCCTTAACATTAGGTGAAGGGGATGCTTCTCAAAATGGAAAGTATTCCATACCTTCAAAATTTTCAGGCGGAACTCTTTCACTTTATATCAGTGCGGGAGTCGAAGACTCTTTAATGCAGGCGCTCGATTATCTAGCCGGATATCCTTACGGATGTGTCGAACAAACCATGAGCCGCTTCATGCCTCTTCTCGCGGCAAAACAGGCAGGTTATATCCCTTCACATATTTCAGGCGACCTTGACAGAATGACTTCTGACGGAATGAAGCGAATTGAATCGTTTCAGAAACCAGACGGAGGATTTTCATGGTACGGAGAAGGATCATCCGACGCAATGATGTCAGCTTACATTCTTTTTGGACTCTCAGTCGCAAAGAAAAACGGACTCGCAGTCAATCCCGACATGGCGGATAAAACCGTTAAGAAACTGAGCGAGTATCTTTCAAAACCATCACTTCCGCTTTTTGAACGCGGGTACATTCTCTTCGCTCTCGAAGAATGGCGCAGTAAAAATTATAAATCAGTTGTTTCTTTTTACGCAAGCCTTGCGGCAAAAGGAACAATTTACGAAAAAGCAATCGCAGCTTCACTGCTTTACAGCGAAGGCAATATTCAGAATGCAGATAAGTTTTTTGATACTGCATTCAAGGAACTTACAGCATCTTCAAAAAAAGGGTTCAATCACGGAGCTGAATGGAAAGACGATGAAGTAGAAACCGCATCGGTTCTTCTTCTCTGCGCTGCGAGAGTGAAAAACAAGAATACTCAGGCACAGGTTCTTGCCGAGATGCTCGCAGAAAACCGCATTGGCAATGCCTGGAAAAATTCAAGAGACACCGCAATGGCAGTAATTGCTCTAAGCGAATATTCTAAACAGAAAAGAGTCAGAGGCGGAGCAAGCGGCATCAGTGTTTATCTTAACGGAAAACAGATTCAGTCTTTTGCGCTAACACCTTCCGAAATCGGATCAAACCGAATTATAAAAAAGGAAGTTTCTTTTAAAGCCGGAACCAACCTTATCGAAATCAAAAAATCGGGCGGCGGAAAACTTATGATTTCTGCGAACGCTTCATATACTGACAAATCGCCTTCTTTCAGCGCTTATTCGAGAGGAATTTCAATTTTCAGGAAATATAAACTGTCACAGAAGGATGTCAAAAATCAGGCAGGCATTTCATCATTCGGAGCACAGACATCATTTGCAGTCGGCGATCTTGTTGAAGTAGAGCTGACCATTACACCTGACGCACCGGCAAATTATCTTCTTGCAGATGACATTCTTCCAGCAGGATTTTCTTATGTGAAAAATGACCAGCTTTTCTTTACCGATTCACTGCAGAAAGGATATACTGAACGTCAGATGTATGACGATCATGTAGTATTTTTTATGAGGTATGGCCTAAATTCAACTTCTGTCAGATACTTCATCCGTGCGGAAATTCCGGGAACGTACAAGGTCATACCGGCTGGCATTTCTCATATGTATAATCCGAACATCAAGGGTTATTCATCAGACTCAATTCTGGAAATCAGGAAATAGGTGGATAATATGAAATACAAACTGATACTGATATTAAGTTTATTTTGCCTCACAGCTACAGGCATCTGGCTTTATGCGGGTGATGTCCGCATAACATCACCTAAAGGCGGCTATACTTCAGAACGCATTCAAAAGATAGAAGGAATTGTAGACGTTCCGGGGCTAACACGTGCGACTCTTGTTATTAACGGAATTCCGCAGACGATACCGATTTCCAATAAAAGATTTTCAATCAACATAGTTCCTGCACCGGGAAATAATCTCGTAGAACTTCAAGCCGGCGGATTAAGCTCAAGAGTTTCATTCTTTGCAAAGGTTCCCGGACGCGACATTAAAGTTCTTTTGACATGGGACACTCCGACTGACGTAGACCTTTGGGTTATTGATCCCAAGGGCGATAAATGCTATTACGCGAATCCGTCAATACCGTCAGGAGGAAATCTTGACACCGACGTCACAACAGGATATGGACCTGAAACATTTACGATGGCAAAAGCAATGCCCGGCAAATATTCCGTTCAGGTTCAGTATTATTCTTCAGGCGACGCCCCTGCTACACGTGTAAAACTATATGTCATCATGTATGAAGGAACTCCGAAAGAACAGCGTAAGGAATTTTCGTTTATAATGACGATGCCTTATCAGGTTTATCATATAGCAGAGTTCAATATAGATGCCGATGAATAGCCTTTGCGCACTTCTGCTTTCCGTGTTCTCAATGTTCGGCGGAATAGATGAGAAGTGTGCAAACTTTGAAAAACAAAATGGAAGGTGCGCAGTTCTGATTACCGAATGCGCAAATTACAAGGCAGTTTATTCATATAATGACGAATGGGTTTATAGAAAAGGTTTTCCAGCCGGTTCGCTGATGAAACCTTTTTCTGCAATAATATTTCTTTCTCATAAAAACGTCTTCCTGAAAAATCCTACAATTAACTGCAATGGACGTTTTGACTTCAAATCACGTGGCTTCAACGGCTCAAAAGAAAATGCAGTCAAAACTGACAATAATGAAACATATATCGGATGTTCACTTAAGAAAGGTCACGGCATTATTGATTTAAGCAGAGCTATTTCTGATTCATGCAATGTTTTTTTTCTGACGAAGGCATCAGAAGACCCTGAAGCCTTTTACTCGAAACTTCATGAATATTTTTTATTAAATAAAAACGCCGCAGAAACGAAACTCGGCAATCCTAAAAGTTCTCCTCGAATCAGCATTTCGCGTGAAAAAATGATTCTTTCTGCAATCGGAGAAGACGGATATCTTTTATATTCACCTGTCAAAATAAGTTCGATGTATATTTCACTGCTTTACGATGGCCCTATCCGCGAAATAAGTTCAGACGGTTCAGGACAAATTATTTCAAATCCAATCATCAATGAAAATGACCGTAATATAATTAAAGATTCAATGACTCAGGCTGTTATTTCAGGAACAATGAAAAACATCAGATCATCTGCAAATGTAAAAATCATATGCGGAAAAACAGGTTCACCCAGCCGTATAGGAGAACCGCTGAGAACTCATGCATGGGGCGTTGTGTTTTTTAAATATCTCGGAAAAGATTATCTGATAACGGTTTTTTCAGAAAAAG
The DNA here is from genome assembly GCA_035430785.1 of Spirochaetota bacterium. Lineage (GTDB taxonomy): Bacteria > Spirochaetota > UBA4802 > UBA4802 > JAFGJZ01 > JAKJGA01. Next base: position 12,076 of record DAOMHE010000051.1, read on the forward strand.
GTTACGGCGGCAAAGAAGCCGTATCCTTGATTTCGGATATATTAAATGATCTTTAAAGTTGTTTTTTTTACTGCAATTCTAAGCTTTTATTCTATTTCTGCGCATGCCCGGACAGCACGCATCAACATTCTTTCAAAATATGATCTGAATTCAATCGTAATTACCGCAGACTCGGGAAGTATGAAATCAGATGAAGGCAGTTTCACTCTAGACAAATCGCGCATCATAATCAATGCGGATAAGGAAAATTTAAGCATCCGTCATCAGGGCAGATTTATTAGTTCAAAAGCAATTGCAATATCGACAAATAATTCTGCCGTAATATATTTCGGAAAAAACTTAAAGCGCAAGTACCCCGGTGATTTAATTATCCAGAGCCGTAACGATAAACTCATCATAATAAATTCATGTGAATTTGACACATACATCCATTCTGCAGCAGTTGCCGAATCAAAAGGTTTAATAGACAAATCTCCTTACTATACGGAATTCATCAAAGTCATGGAAATATGTGCAAGAAGCTATTTGCTCGCAAACGGCGACCGCCACATCGAAAAAGAATGGGAATTCTGCGATCTCACTCACTGTATGCACTACGAGGGCCTGTTAGATAACGGAAAATCCTTCAGTTCAGGAGAAATTCTTATAGACTCAAACAGAAAACCAATTGAGTCTTTTTTCCATTCAACTTGCGGAGGTCTTCTTACAAAACCCGATGTATTCTGGGAAAATCATACCGGTAATACTTTCCGGGAAGGAAATGATTTCGTAAACGGAAAAAGTCTTTGTGAAAAATCACCGCATTATTCATGGACAGCAAAAACTGATATTCACAAACTGGCAGAAATTTTTAAATTTCAAAATCTAAACAGCATTGAAGCAATATATAAAAGCGGAAGAGTCAGCAAAATAGTTTTTAAAACCGCAAAAGGAAACGAAGTTATCCCGATTCCTAATTTCATGTCGGTCTGCGGCAGAGCATACGGCTGGAATTTCATAAAGAGCAATTACTTCACTATCAAAATTGAAAACGGCTCTGTTTTATTTTTCGGTAAAGGACTCGGTCACGGTGTAGGATTGTGTCAATACGGTGCAGCTGAAATGATTAGAAGCGGCGCAACTTATAAAGATGTTTTAAAATTCTATTTTCCGGGAGCAGAACTCACCAAATGAAAAAAATAATTCTTTTACTGCTTTCGTTTTCCATTTCATTCCGTCTGTCATCAGATATTTCTATTGAAAATATAAATTATAGAATATCAGGCAGCGGTGACTTGCGAAGTATGATTAAATTATTTCATCCTGTTTTATCCGAATCGATGAATATCTTTGACGAATTTAACTGCCGCAAGGAAAACTACACAATAGTTTTTGCAGCAAATGCTGACGAATTCTACCGCTTAACGAAACTAAACGCCCAGACTGCAGGTGCATGGAATATAAACAACAAAACTTTTTATTTCCAGAATCCGATTTCGTTAAAGAAAAAAGGAATTCTCGAAAATACTGTAAAACATGAAACAGCTCATGCGCTCATCGACTCCCTCTACCCGCAGGCATCCGTTTTCAACAAGGAAGCATTTGCCCTTGCAGTCAGTTCTCCGATGTACATGCAGAAAGGCGCCTTTCCTTCATCGACTCTTTCAGAAACGGAAAGCCGTTTCTCAAACGCACTTTTAAAAAGAAAAGGAATAAATCATTTCTATACGCTTGCACTCGAATGGGGAAGTTATAATTTCAGCAGAAAGAATAAGCTTTTTCCGGGTTACGAAAAAAGCCGTCTTGAAAATATCTGGAAAGAATTTATTTCACGGAAAAGATAAACGTGCCTGCCTTCGCACTGTCATCTCCCCACGCAATATGAAAATACTCATATTTCTTGAAAGGATCAAAGAGCGGCAAAATATCGCTGTTAACAGTTTTCTCTGTATACTCGCCGGTTTTCATCGCGCCATACATTGCAAAATCAGATACCGCATTTAAAAATGACGGAATATGAATCAGAAAATGATTAGGCCGAGCTGCATCGCTTCCGAT
>DAOMHE010000052.1:0-14066 GCA_035430785.1 Spirochaetota bacterium
AAAATGAATCACATGGGGGATTCGTTCTGTCCATCAAACTGAGGTAATGTCAGTGAATATCAGTATTACAGAAATCTTAAACTTCTTCATAAGTACACCTTTTATAAATATTTACAATATTATTTAAACAAATTTCAATCGAGCATCAATCTTGAGTACAATTGTTTGAGCATTTGTTACTATTTTAAATTAAACTGTCAAGATTTATATAAATCACCCCAAGCCCTTCTTTAATAAAGAGGGGCTTTCGCAACTGTTTCGTCAGAATCTTATTGATAAAAAATAATTACGCGTATACTGAGCGAAGCGAATAAACGCGTAATGATATTATAAGGTAAATGATAATTAATAAATCAAAAGTGCGCTAAGCACTTCAATTAGAGAGGAATGAAAGAAAAGTAATTTAAGGGGACTGGGGATATCCCCAGCGGCTTTTCTTTGCGGTACTTTCTTTTTGCCGAAAAAAAGAAAGTACCAAAACTTTACTCCATCTCAAATGAAATGCATCCGAAATCCTTCTCTTTCAGCATTTCATTGATTTCTTCTATGTCAAAAAAATCAGGATCATATTCATCTTCGAGCCAATCCATCATCTCCTCATATTCATCATTGTCGGGATCAGAAAGAATTTTCATCAAATTCTCATATCCGAACGGCCCTCCGCAATCCTCGGGAGGACAAGCGCGTTTTCCGTCAATGCACTCAGGATGCTTTAGTTTCTTGTCTTCTAATATCTTTTCGAGAACTATTTTATGAGACCAGCCGTCTCCGAAATCATAGTCATATATAATAGATTTTTTTTCATCTGTTAATACCTGATTCAGCCTGATTTTACTATAATCAATGCTTTCACGATAAGACTCAGCATCGGGTTCGGAATAGAATTTACCGTTTATTACAAACTGATGCAGATGAGAATTCGACCAGCCCATCACGGTCTGAATAACCTTGCTTAAGTCCGGAAGTTTTATTCCCGAATCAACAAGAAATCTTCTCCATATTACCGGTTTAATTTCTTCAAGGGTGATTTTGAGCTGATAGGTTTCATTTACTTTTAGTTTTACAAGTTTGCCCATAAAAACTCCTTTTTTTAATTAATAAAATTATATTTTCCGCTTAGAAAACGAAACTTGTCATTGATTGAATTCTTTGTAAAACTCAACAATTCCGGTTTCTCATCCGAATTACCTGAGCTGTTTGTTTTAACCGAACTTTTTATATTTTTGAAAACAGGAAGATTGTTAATGATTTCGTATTCAACTTCAATATTTCCATAACCTTTATCAGCAAGACCTATTTCTTCATAATATTCATAAATCAATAGTATTTGTGATTTTGTTACATTCATTGACAGCAAAGAAGCAAACGGTCTACACTGTTCTCCAATTTCTTCAAACCACGAAAAAGCTTCTGATAATATTTTTCCATTATCATCGAGAAGAAAAACTGTTTTTACATCATAACCTATTGGAGATGTTGTAAAATGATTCCACTCATGTTTAATAACGAGACATTTTTTATTAAAAACCTTATCAAATCTAACATCAGTATGAATAGTAACTGAATCTGATTTTTCTTTAAGTTCTATCGTAGAAAGTATTTTTTTTGAAGATAATGATACTGAAATTATCTTAGACTCGGTTTCGATAAAAGGAATACCATAATTTAAAAGACGTGATGACGGATAAGAATTCACTCCGTATACAGCATTATCCTTAACCATAAAATCCGTTAAAACATTCTTTCCATTAATATAAACTTCTTTTCCATTTAATAATAAAGAATACCACCAGCTTTTATCCTTAATGCTGTCATATTTATAAATTTGTTTTTTAACTTTGAATTTATTGCCGGTTTTTATCTCTGAAACTTTCTTGGCAGAAACAGAAGGAAATTCATAAACAGAAACATCATTAATCAAATATACTTCTTTATTAAACTCTTTCTCTTCTGTTCGAAATTCATAATATTCCAATTCACTGTCTTCTTCATACTTGGCAATATTTTGCGTATAAACATAACCGCCGAATACAAATCCGGTTTTCCCTTCCAATGACTTGATCTTTAACCACGGTGATACAATTCCGTCTATTCGATCATAATTCTTTGTTATATCAACAACTTCCACAGGAGTTCTTTTTTTCAAAAGAAACAAAGAATCAGATGTAACTGAAGGCTCTTTTCTGACATTAAGACTTTCTGCACCGATGTAATACTTCCGGCTTTCTTCAGCATGGCTATTAATGGACAGAATGGAGAGTAAGGCACAAAATAAAAACTGATACATTTTTCTATTTGTCATATTCTTTCTCCATTAAGCTTCTGTTTTAATCTAATATTTTCTAAGCTATAATTACCTTAAGTTCAGGAAGTTCTTTTACTATCTTTTCCCTGATATCAGAAGAAAGCCGTACACCGATTCTCGATATATTGTCAGCAGCAAGGAATGAACCGATTTTTGCGCATGTCTCCGGATCATAGCCTTTTGCAAGACCGAAAAGAAAACCTCCGGCATACATATCCCCCGCACCGGTAGAATCCACAGATTCAGTTGGAAAAATTCCGACTTGTTCAATCTTTCCTTTATAAGCAACAAACGAACCTTTTGATCCGACTTTTACCGCAACGAGAGGAATGTTTTTATGAAGTTCGGCTGCAGCATGTTCTCCTTCTTTTCCGGTAAGCATTTTTGCTTCATCCGCGTTCGCAAAAAGAATATCAATCATACCCGAAGCTGCCATTTCCTTGAAGCGTTCGCCGTTACGTGAAACGACAAAAGGATCGGCAATATCGAGAGCAAACAAAGCACCGGAAGCTTTCGCAAGACGCACGGCTTCTTCTATCGCATCAATCTGATTGGGCATATCCCAAACGTATCCGGTTGAAAAAAATATCGAACATGATTCAATATCTGAAACAGGCAGATCTTCGCGCGAATAAAGTCTGCATGCGCCGAGATATGTGTTCATCGTGCGTTCAGCATCAGGAGTCACCAGAACCGCACAGCTTCCTGTCTGCCCTTCTTTGATGACCGTGCGGTCGGCAATATTCAGTTCAGCTAGACGCTTTCTGAAAATATCCTTCCACTTGTCGTTTCCGAGAGCAGAAGAATATAATGTCTTCGCTCCGAGAACTGCCGCTCCGCGAAGCGCATTTGCAGTACTGCCTCCAAGCTCATATTCCGCATTTGAATTATCAAGTGAAGCAAGAAGCTTTTTCTGTTCATCAGATTCAACTAACTGCATCACTCCTTTTTTAAGTCCGAGTTTTTCAATCTCTTCATCGCTCGATTTTACAAGAATATCGATAAGCGCGTTTTCGATTCCGACTATTTCGTATTTTTTCATTTATCCTCTTGTATCCCTGCCGTCCCCTGTTATCGGAATTTCTTCTCCGAGAAATTTAGGATCGGCATTAATAATATTTATTTTTATGAAATCCTTGAACCGGGCAAGTCTTTCCCTCATCATATAATAAGTTATCATCTTGTATTTTCTTTTATCAGAGGAATATCCCTGAACTTTAATCGAACAGCGTGTTGAAAGATAAAGAGCCCGTGTCAGATGATACTCCTGAGTTACGATTATCATTGATTCTACAAGGAATATTTTCTTCGCGCGCAAAACGCTGTCATAAGTCGAAAATCCCGCATGATCTGTAAAAATATCTCTCTCCGGAATTCCGCTTTGCATCAGGCGTTTTTTAATAGTATTCACTTCATCATATTCTTTTGTTCCGTGATCACCGCTGACAAGAATTTTTGAAGCCTTCCCTGATTTATACAATTCTACGGCAGCATTTATCCTGTCATACAGAACATAAGATACACGATTACCTTTATAAACACCCGCCCCAAGAAGAAGCACAGCCTGCGCCTTTTTGATTTCAGAAATCTCGTTCTTCATCAAAGGTTTAGCCGTATGAAGCATTATTGAATTAAAAATAACACATAAGGAGAAAAGGAAAACTCCTAAAATAATAAAAGGAAGTATAATTTTTTTTCTTAATATTTTCATCTTGCGGATGAGTATGGAAAATTATTTCAGGCTGTCAATTCGTATATTGACAGCCTGATTGACTACTTGGCAGAGGAGAGATCTTTTGAAAGATTTTTAAACATATTTTTTCCGGCCTTATCATAACAGTCAAGAAGGAGCTTGTTCATATCGTCTCTATTATAAATGCCGCTTGCAGCAGAAACATCTTTTGAGGAAACCTCAACTTCAGTCTTTTCCCATAGTACTTTTGCTTTTTTATCATAAATTCCGCATTTAAGAGAAACCCTTGCCTGCTGAGCTTCCCCTCCCAGAATAATTCCTTCCTTTTTCTGTGTCAGAAATTTCACTTCAATTACGATAAAACCTTCTACTCCGAGATCAGAACAAAGTTTTTCGGTAATTTTTGAATTAGTGTATTCAATATTTCCGAATCCTTCAGGAAACACCAAATTCATAACTTCAAACCAGTTTCCGTCTTTTCCTTCTTTTTTAAACGATGAAGTATAAGCCTTATTTTTCGTCATTGATGAAAATGGAAGAATTTTGATTTCTGAAACGGAATTTATGTTTTTTTCGAGAGAAGAAAATCCCTGGTCAAGAACAGGTTTTGTCATGTGACTGAATTTTTTTTCAACAGATTCGGCTGTTTCTTCTATTTTCTTGCTTCCAGTTAATTTCCCCAGAAGTTTAAAAGATTCACCAGCATCTATTTCATCATTTTCTTTATCACCTGATTTTGAAGGTTTTTTATATTCCTTCACTTTCGAATCAGCAAAAATAGTTATTACAGCAAACTGCTTTTTTTGTTTTATCGTCTTCAGATTCTTATCCATACATCCGGAAAAAATGACCGCAATAATGAAAATTGCCGTTAATGAAATTATCCTTTTCATATTACCTCTTCTTTGAATTAAACTTTTAACGATTACTGTTTTTGTAACTTATTTGAATAAATTGTTACCTGTGACGCTCGAATTAAAGAAAAAAAGTTTATTTTTTATTTTAATATTGTTTAACTGTCTATATAACAATAACACAAGGACAAAACTGATGAAACGTTCAATCGAAGATTCAAAAAACTTCAGGCCTAGAGAAAAATTTTCTGTCTGGATTTTCAAACTGGAAAATGATTACAAAAGAAAAACTTCCTTCACAGGTCATTCTTTTAATGCCAGATGGTTTGAAATCAAAAATGACGGAACTGTTATAATTCCAAAAGGTTACGCATGGAACGGCTGTTCCCCGAAGTTCAGTTTCTTTGATTTATTCGTCATCGGGACACCTGACGGCATAATTGACATTGAATCCATGAGACCCAAGACATATTACGCTTCAATGGTTCATGATGCTTTATATCAGTACTATTCTTATCACAAAATCACAAGAAAGGACATAGACAAACTTTTTCTTGAGATGCTGAAGGAAAAATCTTTTGCATTGTCATGGGTTTATTATTTCGCAGTTCGATTGTTTGCCTGGGTAACGGTACGGCCGAAACGACTTTGAAGAAGAATTATTTCTTCTTCAAAACCTTCAAGACTGGAATAATCTATTCTTTTGCATTCATTTGTAATCATTGAATCATCTTCAAGCATTGAGACAAATAAATTCAAAGGGAAATTTCCTTCTCCGAATCTTTCATGCGTATCATATTCAGAATCATAAAATCCGTCCGAAATGTGATACATAAGCGGATTGAGAGAATGAAAAGAGGAGATGAATTCCATTATATTTTTTCCAAGAGAATTCGCTGCACATACAGCATGCCCGAAATCAAGGCAGAATCCGCGTTGTGTTTCATTCATAATGAACTCAATCTCCTGCGGATTCGAACCTACGCAGAAAAGATTTTCCCCGTTTCCGAGATAAGGCTTATTTTCCATTATTATACGGGGATCTGCCAATAGATTTATCTGCCGCGCAGTTTCTTCTTTAGTTCCGTTAACACCCGTGTGAAAAATCACCTTATCGGCATTGAGTTCATCAGCAAATGAAAATGCTTCTATTGCCAGAAACTGGTTTTTTTCGTAATTATCTTTTATAGCCAGGTTCATTCCGGCGCCGTAATGCGCAGAATGAATTACAAAAGGAATCTTGAGACTCTTCCATAAATTTATGGTTTTAGTATAAGAATCCGGAACAGAATAAAGCTCTATGTAGCTGAAGATGTTCTTTTCGTAAAGAGCTTCTGCCTGTTCCGCGCACTCTGTGTTTGTCGAAAAAAGTTTCAGCCCGGCCTTAAACATCCGTCAGACCATTACTTCGCGCGGCTTGCTTCCCTGCTGCGGCCCGACATATCCAAGCTCTTCCATTCTTTCAATTATACGTGCGGCGCGGTTATAACCGATTGAAAGTCTTCTCTGAAGATATGAAGCGCTTGCTTTTTTGCTCTGCTCGACAATTTTCAGAGCCTCGGTAAAGAGTTCATCGCTTTCTTCGATATCCTCTTCATCAAGATCTTCATTCTGTCTGACAGCTTCTTCGATATCAATATACTTAGGCCGGCCGTAACGGTTGGCATGTTTAACAATCTTTACTATTTCATCTTCCGAAATAAATGCTCCCTGAATTCTGACAGGGAAAGAACTCATCGGCGACTGATAAAGCATATCTCCCTTTCCGAGAAGCTTGTCTGCACCGTTCTGGTCAATAATCGTACGCGAATCTATTTTCTGAGCCACCTGAAAAGCTATTCGTGCCGGAAAGTTCGCCTTGATTACACCTGTAATAATATCAACCGACGGACGCTGTGTAGCAAGGACAAGATGAATTCCGACTGCACGCGCTTTCTGCGCTATACGCGTGATATGATTTTCTATTTCCTTCGGCGCGACCATCATCAAATCGGCAAGCTCATCCACAATGATAACTATATAAGGAAGCTTTTCGTGAAGAGTACTTCTTCCGTATGCGGCAACTTTCTGATTATATCTTTCTATGTCGCGTGTTGAAAGTTCGGAAAGTAATTTATACCTGCGCTCCATCTCGTAAATTGCCCACTTTAAAGCTTTAGGCGCAACATCAGGCTCGGTGATAACCGGAGTAAGCTGATGAGGTATTCCGTTATAAAGCTGAAGCTCAACCATCTTGGGATCGACCATAATAAAGCGGACATAGTTCGGATCATAACTGCAAATCAAACTCGTGATTATTGTGTTAACGCATACTGATTTACCGGCTCCGGTAGCTCCTGCTATGAGCATGTGAGGCTGGCGTTTAAGATCAAGCATCACAGGCTTTCCGAGAATGTCTTTTCCGACTGCAACTTTAAGAGCCATTTCCGAATGAATAAATTCATTTGAAGCAAGTACGTCTCCCAGCGTTACCGTCTCGCGGAGAGCATTCGGTATTTCAATACCGATTGCGGATTTTCCCGGAATCGGAGCTACTACGCGGACTCTTGACGCGGCAAGAGCCATAGCGATATCGTCGGAAAGCGAAACTATTTTTGTGACTTTGATTCCCGGCGCAATCTGCATCTCATAAAGCGTAATTACCGGACCGCGGTTAACTTTGACGACTTTGGACGGAATACCGAAATCATTTAAAGTCTTAACCAGAAGAACCGAGTTTTTCTGAACTTCAGTCTGCCAAGAGTCATAATCCACAGCTTCCGAAAAAGTAAAAAGATTAACAGGAATCTCATACTTTGATTCGAGTTTAATCTCCTCAAATACCTTCTCAGTCGCAGGAACAACAACATCTTCATCATATTCCGCTTCTTCGGCTTCAGCTTCAATTTCTTCATCTTCTTCAAAATCATTTTCTGGTTCTTCAGCCTGAGCTTCAAAAACTGATTCATCATCATATACTGCGAAATTCTCTTCCTGCTCTTCAGCAAAAGTCTCATCCGCCATAAGAACTTCTTCATCTGCAATTTCTTCATCAACCGCATTCTTTGCTTCAGAATTAAGTTCTTTTTCGTTTTTAATTTCCGGTTCTATGTAAATTTGTGATATTATTTTCCCTTCGTTTTCAGAACAATAATCATTTTTCAGATTAAGAAAAGTTCCGTCAGATTCCCCTATATTTTTAATACGGTTAGCGACAACTCCGTCCGGCAGTACATAACTCGACGGTTCCGGTGTAATATTAATTGTTTTTTTCTCAATGCGCACCGGTGCACGCAGCGCATCTATTATATCATCTTTCGGAGACTTAAATTCCTGAAAAGGTTTTTCAGGAAGAAGAGGTAGAGACTCTCTTTTTATTTCCGCCTCGTCAAATAAATTCTGAGCGGCGAGAGTATCGAGATCTTTTACAAGAGGAAGTTCTTCCTCATAAGGATTACCGATGATAACAGTTTCTTTAGTAAACCAAGGCAGTTTCTTTTTGCCGGATGATGTTTTGGAGACAATCGGAATTTCTTTTTCAGAACTGATAACACGCTTTTTTTCGAATCTGTCTTTTATAAATATTCCCATTTTCTTGCTGTTCTCCTTAACATTGCTCAAAAGACTTTCAACAGAAACCAATCCGCCCAGAATAAGACCCAGAAGATTGATAATCAAAAGTATTAAAACAGATCCGGCTTTTCCGCATTTATCAGAAAGAAAAATGCTCAAAACTCTGCCTACAGAACCGCCTGTAGCTTCGGGCAAAACGCGCGACAGCAGAGCGGAAAAAGCGAGAATCATGTAAAATACAGTAAATAATCTTTCGAGAAGAATATCCCTATTCTTTTTGAAAAAAAATGACGCGCATGACGCGAAGATGAGAACCGATAGAAAAGAAGCGTATCCGAAAACTGAGAAAAGAAGCGCACTAAAATGTTTTCCGGCCGAACCGGCAAAATTGCTTTCAAATCCGAAAACATGAGAAAGCAATGACGCCGCAGCGAGAACCGATAGAAGAACACAAAAAACACCAAGCGCATCGTAAATTCTCTTTGAAGACACTTTTAACTCCGGTTATTCCGGATTCCGGTTTACAATGAAAAATAGGCGAAGAACGCGGCTCCTGCTAGAAGAGTATAATATCCGAAAACATCAAGCCTCACCTTCTTTACAGCATAAAAGAGAACCTTCACGCTGAAGAAAGCGACAACCGCCGCAAAAACCATGGCAGCAAGAAGAGCAATCCAAACTGACCCTTCTATATTTCCGCTGAAAGCATCTTTTCCTTCAAGAACTGCCGCTCCGAGAATAACCGGAATCGACATCAGAAAAGAAAACTTTGCAGCCGCCTCCGGTGACATACCAGCGAGAAGTGATCCCGCGATTGTCGAACCCGAACGCGATATGCCCGGCATTACGGCAACTCCCTGACAGATGCCGGCAATCAAAGCCTGCCGGAATCCCATCTCTTCTAATTTTCGGCTTTTTACGCGGATTCTTTTAGTCAAAATAAGCATGATTCCGTTAATCATAAGAAATGCTGAAATTATTTGAGGAGTCCCGAAAATCGATTCTATTTTACTATTAAGGAAAACACCTACAAGTGCGGCTGGAATCGAAGCTATTAGTATAAGAAAAAACATTCTGAATTCGTAAGATTTAAAATTCTTATTTTTCAGAGAAATAAGAAAACCTTTAATCAATCCGGCGATATCCTTTCGGAGAAAAATTACTACTGCAACCAATGTTGCCACATGAAGCGCAACGTTGATCAATAGATTGTTATCTTCGCCTATCCCCGTCAGAACCTGTTTCATCGCAGGAAGATTTTCAAAAATTGCCAAATGACCGGAAGATGAAACCGGAAGAAATTCCGCAACTCCCTGAATAAAAGCCAAAACAAAAAATACTATAACAATGTGAAACATTTTTATCTCCTGTTAGTTGAGCTAATGTATGAAAATACTCCGGCTGATGTAAAGTTATTTTATTAAAGTAAAATTCTTTTTGAACCGGATCATCGGCAATATATCTGAAGTTTACAAAAGAAATCTTCCATGAGCAAACGTGCATCAACAGATTGATATACGCGTATAATTCGTCCTTCCTGTTTTAAAATGTAATTTCCTGCATTATCAATTTGAGGCGCGGGCATTTCCGTAAATGCTGATGATGAAGTATCAGGATCAAAAGCCGACTGAAACGCACTGAGCAGAACAAGCGGACTGTCTCCCATAATATAAGTCTCCCCCATTTTCAGTCCGCAAGAATCGGCAAGAATCATAATTTTATCAATTAAACCAGCAAGGTATCTGCCAAGTTTTCCGGTCTTTTTAATTCTTTGCTGAATCTCCGAATGTGAAACAATTACTTGCCGGTAAACATCACGCGGCACCTGCCATAAACGGATATTTGAACAATTAAAAACATATTGAGCCGAAACAATATCAATACCCATGTTGTATTCCAGTTCCGGACATACGGATATTTTTCTGGCAGATTCAGAATATTCCGCTCCGCCGATCCAGATTGCGGTAAATTTGGAAGTAATCTCAGGATTAATCAGACAGGCGCTTGCTAGATCAGTTAATGAAGCTCCGCAAAGGATAAATAAAGGAATATCCGAATCATTTCTCATTGCCTCACGGACAATAAACTCCGCCCCTTCTGAGAGAACAGGTGTCCGAATATCTTTCATGGGTTCGTCTGATCCTTTCAACAAATTGAACTTGCCTGAAAGATGCATTTCTTTCAGCAGATTTCGGACAGCTGAACAGGCGGCATCAGCAGAAGAATCCATACCGAAAAGCGTATCTTTAGTAAAGAAAGAACCTATTATAGCCCGTATTTCAACAGACGGAGAAAAAATATGATGCGCAAGCTGTATTATACCATCAGGGTCTCCGCCAAAATCATTACAGAGAATTACTCTCATCCTGGGCTTTGCAGAATATTGAATGGACTTCATAATTCCCTCTACTTTAGTGTTGAATTAGTTTATCTTAAAGCTTAAGTTTAGATTTCAGCAAACCGGCTAATTACTGAATAATATTAACAATATCATTATTCAATCTTTTATTTGACAAAAAATAATGAAATCAATTCCATTTCATTTATCAGTTAAATGTATTTTCATTTGCCGCAGAGAGGTTATTCAGTGGAAGATAAACGTTATAATTTTACAGAAATCGAAGATAAATGGCAGAAAAGATGGGATTCGGATAAAGTATTTCTTCAAAAGCGCGATGAACGCCCGAAATATTATGTTCTCGAAATGTTTCCATATCCTTCCGGAAGACTTCACATGGGTCATGTAAGAAATTATTCGATCGGAGATCTTGTCGCGCGCTTCATGCGTCTTCAGGGATATAATGTTTTTCATCCGATGGGATGGGATTCGTTCGGCCTTCCAGCCGAGAATGCGGCGATAAAAAACAACATTCCGCCTTATGAATGGACAAGCAGCAATATCGAAAACATGAAACGCCAGTTCAAACTTCTCGGATGTTCATACGACTGGTCAAAGGAAATTGCCACATATAAACCGGAATACTACAAATGGGGACAGTGGATGTTCCTCAAGATGATGGAAAAAGGACTGGTTTATAAAAAGAAATCTTCCGTCAACTGGTGCCCTGAATGCAACACAGTTCTTGCGAATGAACAGGTTGAAGAAGGTCTCTGCTGGAGATGTTCTTCCAAGGTTGAGCAGAAACATCTTGAGCAGTGGTATTTCAAGATTACCGATTACGCAGAAGATTTGTTAAAAGGTCATGAAGAGCTTAAAGACAGCTGGCCAGAAAGAGTCATCACCATGCAGAAAAACTGGATCGGAAGATCAACAGGCCTCATGGCAAATTTCAAACTCGAAAGCGGAGAGGATTTTCCGATATTTACTACACGGCCTGATACGATATTCGGGGTAACCTTTATGGTTGCGGCTCCCGAACATCCGGTTTTTGAAAAAGTTAATGATCCGAAGGTTAAGGAATTCATAGCGAAACAAAAAGCTCTATCAGCAACAGAAAGAAATAATGAAGACAAGGAAAAAGAAGGAATCGATTCAGGTCTAAAAGTAATTAATCCTTTTACCGGTGATAAAGTTCCTCTTTTTGTCGGAAACTTTGTTCTTATGGAATACGGCACAGGAGCTATTATGGCAGTTCCAGCCCATGATTCACGCGACTTTGCCTTTGCTAAGAAATATAATATTCCTGTCCGGATAGTTATCCAGAATCCTGAAAAAAACCTCGTTGTTTCAGAAATGAAAGACGCATACACAGAAGAAGGAACTCTCGTCGATTCGAAGGAATTTTCGGGTCTTTCAAACAAGGACGCAATTGAAAAGATTTCAGCATTCGCAGAAAAAAGCGGCATTGGCAAAATCAAGGTCAATTACCGTCTGCGCGACTGGGGAATTTCCCGCCAGAGATACTGGGGCTGTCCGATTCCGGTAGTTTATTGCGAGAAGTGCGGAACAGTCGGAGTGCCTGAAAACGAACTGCCGGTTGTTCTTCCTACGAAAGTAGATTTCAAAGGTTCATCAGTTTCTCCTCTCACAACGATGGAATCTTTTTATAAAACAAAATGCCCTAAGTGCGGCGGAGAAGCCCGCCGCGAAACCGAAACCATGGATACTTTTGTCGATTCAAGCTGGTATTACGCAAAATATTCATCACCGAATTCCGCTGAAATTTTCGACAAGAGCGATGTCTCTTACTGGACACCTGTTGATCAGTATATCGGCGGTGTTGAACATGCCTGTATGCATCTTTTATACGCGCGTTTCTTCAACATGGTAATGCACGAAATGAAACTCGTTCCGACAAAGGAGCCTTTCAAGCGTCTGCTCACTCAGGGAATGGTCGTAAAAGACGGCGCGAAGATGAGCAAATCAAAAGGCAATGTTGTAGATCCGGATGAAATGATTGCGAAATACGGCGCCGATACCGTGCGTCTTTTTATGCTGTTCGCTGCGCCGCCTGAAAAAGATTTGGACTGGGCAGAAACAGGTGTTGAAGGATGCTTCAGGTTTGTAACCCGTCTCTGGAGATTTATTAACAAACACGAAGATAAATTTATACAGAATTATTCTTTCAGCGGTGAATTGCCGAAAGAGCTTTCTGTGCTTAGAAAAGCTACACACAAAACCGTTAAGGCGGTTACAGGCGATATCAAAGACAGAACTCAGTATAATACCGCAATCGCGAGAATGATGGAACTCGTCAACGCACTTTATGCAGTTAAAGATGAAGCCTATGAAACTGCCGACGGAAAGGCAGCTCTTTCAGAAGCAGTAAGCAAACTTCTGGTTATTCTAAATCCTTTTGTTCCGCACATGACTGAAGAACTCTGGGAGCTTCTCGGAGGCAAAGATCTTCTTGTAGACGCGAAATGGCCTGATTATATCGAAGAGCTTACTAAAGATGATTCGGTTGAAATCGTTTTTCAGGTAAATGGAAAGATAAGATCGAAAGCTGAGCTTGCGGCAGGAACTCCGAAGGATGTTCTTGAAAAAACTGCAATGGAAGATTCAAGAATTAAGGAATTCATCAGCGGAAAGGAAATAGTCAGAATTATTTCTGTACCGGATAAACTGGTGAACATCGTAATCAAATGAATTTAATTCATTTTTCAAATGAAACAAAATCGGATGATCTCAGGATTCTCGATTTTGTTTCATATCTCAGACCGGATTTTGTAGATAAAGCTGTCAGCATCGCCTTCGATTCAGGCGGACAAATTAAATATGTCCGCCTTCAATCTAATAATTTCGGTATAGCCAACTGGATAAACGGAGAAGGATTTACTGACTGCCATTCATGGGAAAAGGAAGATGATGCACAGTCTGTATCAAATCTGTCTAAGCACTATACAACAATTTTATTAAACGGTCCGGTTGATTCAATTATAGCTAAAGATAAAATTCTGCCTGATATAGCGTCGTCAACATATTCAAGCGAAATGTTATCCGTCATTTGTGAAATTCACAAACATACAACTTCCTCTTTAAAATTCAACATAGAAAAACTTATCGAGGAAACAAAATAATATTTTCCGAGAGTCGGAATGCTTCAAAGACTTTGTCTTTGGAATCAATTTTCTGCATGGATCATGCAATAATATCAAAGGGTGCGCCGCACCCTTTACCCGGTTTTGTCCATTTCTTTTGCGTCGCCCAAAAGAAATGGACGTTATCCGAGCGCTGTTCCATCCGTGGGCGCTCGGACTT
>DAOMHE010000053.1:0-10640 GCA_035430785.1 Spirochaetota bacterium
TTTGAAGGATCAACAGATGTAACGAGCGGCAGTGTGACCTATACCAATGTCGACATTACATTTAAATATTTCCTTAAGCCTAATTTCTGGATGGGTTTCGGTTTCGCATATGAAACGATGATTGACGGATATTACGTCGATGAAGTCGGAGGCGTTCCTATTCATACTGAACTATCAAGAGACGAAGAACAAAGCCTTCTTGCAATTAAACTTGCTTTTGGACTTTTATCTCCAATTGGAAGAGAAACATACGCTGCACCGTCATTTTTCTTCAGATATAACATCCCTGTAGATCCGAAAATGGAAAAGAAAAACATTTATGTCGGAGTTAATTTCGGATTGGCGATAAAACTCGGCAATGGAAAATAACCGCCCTTTTCCTAAATACGGACAAGGGGCGTGTATTTTTCTATAAAAACCTTCATTCCCGATCCCGGAAAACTTACAGTCAAAGTAGTATCGTCTCCGCTGTTTTCGATGTTAACAATTTTTCCGTTTCCGTATTTCGGATGTTTCACAAGATCTCCTCTCGAATATTGAGAACTAAATTTAGCCCCTCCGGAAACTCTTTTCGCTGATCCCGAAACCGGAGAATAAGATTCAGAATAATCCGAATAACCGGAACTTCCTGCTGATGTATATCTTGTTCTTTCAAGAAGCTCATTATCTATTTCACTGATAAAACGGGAAGCCTGACGGTAGACAGTCTGATGAAACTGCCTTCTTACATCTGCGCTTATAATATAAAGTCTGTCCATTGCTCTGGTTATTCCGACATATGCAAGACGTCTTTCTTCTTCTATCTGCGCATCACTGTTCAACGAATTCGCATGAGGAAATGTTCCTTCTTCAAGACCGGTTAAAAATACAGTATTAAACTCTAATCCCTTTGCATTATGAATGGTCATTAACGTTACGGCTTCAGCCTGTTTGTTTTCAGGATTCTCCTCACTTGTGAGAAGAGATATTTCCTGAAGAAATTCCTCCAGGGAAGGATTATCAGTTCTTTCTTCGTATTCAATTGCGCTATTTATGAATTCGTCAATATTCTCCAATCTATCATGCTCTTTGCCTGTTGAATCGGCTTTGGATGACTCTTCCAAATGCTTGCGGTAAGTAGAAACACTAATTACCTTTTCAACGAAATCAGCCAGAGAAATTTTATCAGGAACCCCGACGTATAGACTGATAAGCGAATTAATTATTTCCTTAAATTGCTTCAATCCCTTGTTGACTTTTCCGTCTATGTTGATGTCTTTATCAATAATCTCCCATTCACTCATTTGCTCGGAATAGGCTGTTTCTTTCAGCTTTTCAACAGTACGCGCACCTATTCCACGGGGCGGATTATTTATTATTCTGTCAAGCGACGCGGTATCGCAGGGATTTACAACAAAACGAAGATACGAAACAATATCTTTAATTTCTTTTCGTTCATAAAATTTTACAGATCCGATAATTCGATAAGGAACAGCTTCATGGCGGAGAGTATCTTCCAGCAATCGCGATTGCGCGTTTGTCCTGTAAAAAACTGCAAAATTTCCGTATTGAAGATTCTCTTCGCGTTTCAAACGTCTTATGGTATTAACTACAAATTCTGCTTCACCGTACTCATTATTCGTTTCGCAATAAACAGGCATAAAACCTTCACCGCGAAACGAATTTAGACGCTTGTCTTTTCTTGTTCTATTGTTTTTAACTACAGAATATGCAGCATCAAGAATATATGAAGTAGAACGGTAGTTCGTTTCAAGTTTAACAACTTTTGCTTCAGGATAATCTTTTTCAAAGTTGAGAATATTGGAAATATCAGCACCGCGCCATGAATATATTGACTGATCATCATCTCCGACAACACATATGTTGCGGCTCTTTGCAGCCAGATACTTGGCCATCATATACTGAGCGCGATTAGTATCCTGATACTCATCAATCATAAAATATGACCACTTGTTCTGAAGTGCTTCTATTACTTCGGGAGAATCACGTAAGAGCTTTACTGCGTAGATAAGTAAATCATTGAAATCCAGCGCATTAGCCGCGCGCAGTCTTTTATTGTATTCGTCATAGATTTCGGCGTAATTAACAGCATATTCTTTTGGTAGAAATGCGTAGGGATCAGCGCCCTCAATAAGCTCTGCCTTGTCCTTAACTTCTGAAATTTTGGAAATTACCCTTTTAGCATATTTCTGAATGTCAATATTCATCTCTCCAAGAATAGCCTTAACGATAGATTCCTGATCTGATGTGTCATAAATTGAGTAATTCGGATGAATACCTATTTGTTCACCGAATCGGCGCAGAATATAAACGCTTGCCGAGTGAAAAGTCTTAACAAAGACATCATCGCCGCTTCCGCCGATAATGGAGGATATACGTTTTTTCATTTCACCGGCGGCTTTATTCGTAAACGTTACTGCGAATATCTTATACGGAGGAACACGCTTTTCCCTTATCAAATGAGCAATTCTATGCGTAATAACTTTAGTCTTTCCGCTGCCTGCACCCGCAAAAATTAAAAGCGGTCCTTCAGTTGCAAGAACAGCTTCTTTCTGACTTTCGTTTAAAGATTCAAGAATGTCCATATTTTCCCCGTAAATCATTTTTTTTGAGCTTCAGTTCAAGTGCAAGAAAAATTCTCGCACATTCATCCGAAATTTTCTTGCACTTGGCTCCGGAAAATGAATTATTAGTTATGAAAAAATTACTTCTTTGCTTACTATTGCCTGTTTTCATTTATTCAGGCGTCAAATCGCCAACTGACTACGATCATAGTTCAGTAGAAAAAATTACAGTTGATGACGGAATTATCAGCGCAAATCTTTTTGCCAGGAAATTTTCACAGGGAGAACTTACTTATCTTGAATTAATAGCATCCTCGAAAATTTCTAATGTTAAAGCTCAATTCGGTAATTTTGAAACAAATTTGACTCAGACAAAATGGGGCTATCGATGCTTCATTCCGATTTCACCCGATGAAAAAACCGGCAAAAGAGAAATCACAGTCAGCTACAATTTTAAAGACCGCTTTTCTATTACGCATATTTTTTTTGATGTCGAAGCCAAAAAGTATCAAATATTAAAAAGATCACTTGATGTCGGAAGTTTTTCTACAATTGGGGGTAAGCCGGATCCTGAGCGCGACCAATTCATAAAAGACTGTCTTGCCAAAAAAACAAAGGCCTTCGCCTCAAGAGAAAATGATTTAATCGATTCAAACCTCTCTCATCCGCGAGACTCACATTATCTCACTTCAGATTTCTGGGAAAAACGCAGATATCAACGTTATAAAATCGTTAAAAGAAAACGCATCTACGAAAACAGCAAGGAAAGTATTCACCGGGGTGTTGATCTTCGCGGACCGCAGGGAACTCCTGTTTTCGCGATTGCGAGAGGCAAAGTTGTGTTATCAGGAAAAATGCACTACGAAGGCAACATGGTCATAATAGATCACGGCAATTTTTTCTTTACATATTACATGCACATGGATAAACTTCTTGTTGAAGAAGGCCGGATAATTGAAGCCGGAACACAAATTGGAGAAGTCGGATCTACCGGAATATCAACCGGACCGCATCTTCACGTTTCGGCAATAATAAGGAATATTCAGTTTGATCCTCTCAGCATACTTCATCTTCCTATAAGAGATATAAACAAATAATAAGAGGCTTATGAAAAAAACATTCTTAATTTTCCTTGCACTGTATCTTTCAATTCCTTTGATTTCCGCAGAAGAAACGAAGGAATCTGAAAGTGTAAAGAATTTCAACATCAGGGTTTTCTCAAATTCTCCGATACAAAACATAGAAATGAAAACTATGGTGAATGGAGAGCAAAAGGGAAAAGAAGTCAGTTATGATGCAAATCCATATGCCAACGCCGGAATAAGCGCATCTTATAAATGGCTTGGTTTTACTTATTCCAGAGCTGTTGGAAGCCTGAAAGACGAAAATAAATTCGGGAAAACGAAAGCAAACGACTATCAATTTTATTTATATCAAAAGCATTTCGGCGCCGATATTTTTTATCAAAACTATTCCGGATACTATCTGAAAAACCCTTCTGACTTCGGTTACAAAGAAGGAGATCCTGAAACTATACGTTCTGATGTAAAGGTAAGAAACATAGGAATTAATGTCTATTATTCGTTTTCTGACGATTTCTCTCTCTCTGAATGTTTCAAACAGATGGAAAATAATTATAAATCTTCAGGTTCACCGCTTGTATCTATTTCAGTAAATGAATTTAAGATTTCTGGAGATTCCTCCCTCATTCCCGAATCTGTGCAGGCTGATTACGGAGATTTTGCGGATTATCGCGGAGGTAGATATAAAAGCATTTCTGCCGGAGGCGGTTATGCTTACCTTAAAACTTATCCAAATAATTTATATGCCTCTGCAGCACTAATGGCAGCAGTCGGATATATGAATTCAAAAGAAAATATTAAAATCCGTGAAGTTCAATCCCATTCACTCGCAATAAATGTAAACCTTAAGCTTTCTGCCGGCTACAGCAGTGAATACCTTTATGCAGGTCTTACCGCGTTCGGTTTCTTGAATTCGACATCAAAATCGTCAGACAAAGACAGAACATGCACTGATATCAGTTGTATGGGAGGGATGGTTGAGTTATTTGCCGGAATACGCTTTTAAATTTAATTTCAGATCTAAGAAAACGTTTGCTTGACACGGCCTGCCTTCTCCATAGTCTGTCCTCGAAAGGGTATAAATTATGGAAACTTCTGCGATTATCGGCTATGCTGCAGCTGTTTTATCAACAGTTTCATTTGTTCCTCAGGTTATCAAAACTCTTAAGACAAAGGATACCAGCGGAATCTCTATTTTGATGTATTCCGCATTTACTGCGGGTGTTGCTCTATGGCTTATTTTCGGAATAATGACAGCCAATATGCCTGTTACAATAGCCAATGTAATAGTACTGATACTCGCTTCTATGGTTCTTGTCATGAAGATCAGATACAAATAGAATCCATTGATTCTATTTGTATCTGCTGGTTGCTACTTAGTGCCTTTAAGAATATCTTCTACACTTTTTTTATGAGTGCTCAATATCTCTTCTTTAGCCTTTTTATATGCTTCAAGTACTTTACGTATTTCTTCCAGATTTCTTTCCTGCTGTTCTTTAACTTTATTTATCTCTTTTTTAAGAAGAGTGAAATCTTTATACGCCTTAATATTTAGTGACTTAATATTATCTGATACTTCTTCAACGAGAAGCCCGCTTGCAGCATTTATATTCATGTCATCTTCGGTAGCATTTTTTGCTTTATCGAGCGAAGACTCATATGATGCAAATTCTTCTTCCGTTTTTATTGTTTTGAGCTGACCTTCTGTTTTTTTCAGTTCTATCTTATTTTGTGCAGATCTCTCATTCATCTTCTTCAACTGGGCTTTATATCCTTCTGTATATTTTGAAGGATTTTCATTAAATTCCTGAGATTTGGAATTCATCCATTCTTCAGAAGAAGCATCAGCAGAAGCCGAATCCGGTTTAGATCCCGGCACGATTTCAGAAGATTCTTTTCCCGAAATATCGATATCACCGGAAGGATTGGACACGTTAAGCTTTCCTTCAGTCATTTTGACTCTGGTTTCTCCGCTTTCTGCTACAGTAACTTCAAATTCAGTTCCTCTAACGGCCGCAACAGTTGTCGGAGAATAAACCTTAGAAGGATTTTCTCTCATAATTTTTTTGTATTTAGCCTCAATAGTACCCTTTAAAACTGTAATAGCGCTCGTTTGCGGCGATGCCAAAGATATAATTGCTTTAGTCTTCTCCTTGATTTTAATAACGTCTCCATTATCAAACTCAATAACCAACAGAGACTTTTCACCCGTTGTTACTATATCCTTATCCTTCAAATCCGCTTCACTGTTTAAAGGCATCGGTTTCTTCGCTCTTTCAATTTTAACATCACCCAGCTTCATCTGAAATTTAACGGCAAAAAGATTATGCGCCGTAAAAGTAAAGACTAAAGCCATCAATCCGAAACAAATTTTCTTCATACTATTTTCCCCCTTTTAATTTCATACCGAGAACAGTGATATCATCACGCTGATCGAAATCATCACGGGATATCACTTCGCTGAAGACAGAATCAATTATTTGATTCAATGATTTGGTTTTTGATACAATTATTTTATCAACGAATTCATTATAACCGCTTAGAGTGTCTCTTTCCTTGTACTCATAAATGCCGTCTGTAAAGAAAAATAGCATTGAATCTTTGTCTATTGTAAATTCCTGTTCGTGATAAACTGAATTATCAAATATGCCCACCAAAGGAGAATTGGTCTCAAGCTTCACCGTCTCACCGTCCGGCATGATTATTAAAGGAGACGGCATTCCGCAATTTACATATTTAACCAGACCTGATTCAGAATAATAACGCAGATAAACAAGAGCTACATAACTGTAACTCATTTTCTTGTGTGTGTTTAGAATAAATTTATTTATATCAGAGACGATTCTTTCAATATCAGAATGAGACCTGTCAACAGAAAGTAATGCAGCCTTAACAATCGCAGAATACAATGAAGCTGCAACACCATGCCCCGAAACATCAGCAAAAACGAGTGAAAAACCGTCATCGAGTAAATCAAAGTGATAGAAATCGCCGCTGATTTTCTCATACGATTTAATTTTTGATGAAACTTCCCAACCAGGGATATTGGGATCACTCATCGGATAAAGACAATCCTGAAGAATGCTCGCAAGCTGCATATCGTTTTCGAGCTGAAAATTTCTTTTTTTTATTCCTTCATAAAGTCTCTGAAGTTCGGTATTTTTTTCTTCCAGAAGTGTTGTATAATACTTATTCTGGTTGATCATCTTTCTTCTTTCTGCAGCTCTTTTCGCCGAAAAAATAATCTGATCAACAGTAAATGGTTTTTGAACATAGTCAAAAACGCCTTCTTTTATAGCAGAAATGGCGCTTTCAAGATCGGATATACCTGTCATAATTATTACAGGCATATCCTCATCAATCATCCTTATTTCGCGGAGAAGATCAATGCCGCTAAGACCAGGCATTTTAAGATCACTGACAATAAAATCATAATCAGTCAGCTTAACGGAAGAAAGCATTTCCTCCGCCCCGTTAAATGAGACTGCATCATAACCCATTTTGACCAGAGCTTTTTTCCCAAGCTCTGCAATCATTTTGTCGTCATCGACAATGATAGCTTTTTTTGTCAAAAAACCTTTCATTTTGAACCCGGAAATCCTTTTATAAAGTAACGGTAACCGCTTCTTTTTCTTACATCGGAAAATCTTGAACTTTCAGCAAGCTCTTTAACGAGCTGCTTATACCCTTCGGAGATACCTTCAAAAAACGACTTCTGAAACAAAGACGATACAGCAACGTATTCCGAGACACTGTCGCCATCAGATGAAATTATTATCACATTATCATTACCGCATGAATATGAATATTCCGCAAGCATATTACTTGAAATCTCACCGGCGGAATCGACATAAATAAAATTATCTGAATCAAGCAAAATGCCTGATAAGGATTTGCCGTTTGAAATAATATCTCCTGCAGCAAAACTGATGTTTCCCCGGATAAACTTTGTCGGTGAATCCGGATCGATTTTAACAGCACTTTGTCTGACCGCAGCTAAATCCGCTTCATCATTCGAAATCAAATGAATAGTCCTGACAGGTGAATCTTTTCCGGAAAATACCAATGCCGAAGGAATCGATGTAAGATATGCCTCAAAATTATCGTCAAATATAACAGCAAATGGAATTTCCTGAGATTTATTGTCAGCAATAATATACAATTTTTCTGAATCAGCATTCTTCAAAAGAATCCGGAATAAGTCGGATATTTTTTTCAATTTATCGTCACCGGAAAGCTTAGGAGAAGCTTCAATTTTCTTAGCCAAAGAGTAACCGTTTTCAATTCTGTATCCGGAAATATCTCTCTTTGCGATTACCCAAGCAAGAATATCCCCTTCTGATTCAGAAAGATAAAGAATGGATGATTTATCAGGCATTTTTGCCTGCAGCATCTGCAACGGAAGCGCCGGAACAATACAATTATAATAAAGAGAATAATTACTGCGCAGCATATCAAAACACTTAGAATAATCAGTTCGGGAAAGCTTCCTGAATGTATCACTTTCCGAAGAAGAAACATTTCTTTCCGAAGGTGAAACAAAAGCCGAAAGCATCAACTGCTGCTTAATTTCTGCATACTTCAATGCTTCTGCATATTTTCTATCTCTAAAATTCAGCATTATAATAAAATCTATTCCTTTGACAAAAAGATCCTGACGGATAGACCTTATCACAGACAGATTATTATGCGCGATTGAAAGCGCAGAAAGAAACTCGCTCTCATAGTCCTTAAGGGATACAGTCTTATCTCCGCTCAATATTTTTTTACGGATTAAGTGAGCTTTTAACAGCTGAACATTATATCTGGCAGATTCAGAATCTGCAGAAAGCTTTGCCTCTTCAACAACAGCATCAGAATTTTTAAGCCCTGTAAAAACCGCATTTTCGGCAGAAATAATCCGAAGTGCCGGCTTAATCTCCGTAAATGATTTTAATATTTTTTCAGATTCATCATATCTTCCGAGATAAGTCAGAAGAGATGCTCTTTTAACAAGTGAACTTTCCTTTTCTGCCGTAAACTGAGAGCAGACCTTAGCATAAAGATCTGCAGCAATGCCGAATTCACCGATTGATTCCGCAGCATGAGCAGCTGTAAAACAGCAGATATTTACATCAATGCTTTCATCGTACGCGAATCTTGCAGTTTTAATTTTTGCGAGTAATGCAGATAAATCATTTTTGGTACCGGAGATCAGTTCATTTTTCAATTTAACAAAATACCATACAGCTTCACCATATTTATCTATGCGCTCTTTTTCTTCATCAATTGACGTTGTATTAATTGCACGATCCTTAAAGCTAAGAGGGGTAATGGATTTAACCGGAACAGTCTTCCGGTTATTCATTATCAGAAATGAATTCAAAAGAGATAACAATTTTGCTTCATCAATGAAATAATTCTTTGAAGAAGGAATATTCAATGAACCTGAAACTATTCCATTGTACACCGCATAATCGCCTTTCTGATTCAAAAGTTCAGAATTGAGCTTTAAGTAATCAGACGCCCGTTTAATCTCACCATTTTTCAAAAGAAGATATAGACCAAATGAAACTATACGTCCGTCACTTCCATATTCAGAAATATTATCAAATGGAAATTCTACAAGAGCTTTCTTATAGTATCCCTCATATTCCATAATTCTGGAATTCAAATATTTAATGTAATTGTCTTTTGCTTCGGAATTCTTTACGAATGAATTAACTATCTTTTTTGCGCTTCGCAAATTACCTGAATCAAGAGTTTTTTCAAAGATTTCATTTGAGAAAATGCTGCCCGTGGATATCTTTTCTCTGTTTTTACCAATAATATATGAAAACCTGTCTGAGGAAACAACAGATTCTGACACTCCTGAATATATCATAGAGTCAGAAAGAAGCATAATCTCATCAGATGTTATTGATTCCGATTTAACAGAAATTTTAACAGGAAAATATTTATCAGAAAAAAGATTCCGGGTGACATTCAGCAAATTACCGTCTTCAACCAATAGAGATTTCTTTCTGGACGGATTAAGCGAATTAGAGTCATAATACTCGGGCAATCGGAGTATATCGGAAAATGAAGAAACATAAACAGCTTCAGACAAATTTAAAGAAAGCGACTCTTCATTAATCATAACATATGCATCTGAAATATCAGTAGTAAAATCAGAATCACCGTAAACAGCTGTCGTTATTTTTCCATCTGCTATACGCCAATAGCGCATTTTGCCTTTATCTTTTATATAAACATAAAAAGGTTTTTTTATTTTTTTAGCATTACCTTTTTCAACAGAAAAATAATGTGATATCTCCGGGTCAGATTGCGCTGACTTACTTACCTTCTCGGATATATCTAAAGCTGTTTTAATAAGTTCCTTGTTCGCAAGCGGATCAAGTCCGATACGCGAAACGCATTTATTAAATTCAACATAATTGTTTTTAATAAAATTAAGTTTGGCATTATATTTATCTTCAGAAAATTCAGGAGAATAATTAAATATCCTTGAAGTCTTTTTAAAAGAAGCAAGTCTTTCAAGTACAGAAAAAGAATCATTAGTCAAACCTGCCTCAGCAAGATCACACGCATAATTCCGGTAAAGGTCTTCTACCTTCTCGGAGTATGAAGCAAAAAGCTGCGGAAATTTCTCAATAAGAGTAATTCCCGATCTTGATGCATCCAGATAAGAAGACGCAGGAAGATGAACTGAATCATATCTTCTCTTCAGAAATGAAGAAAGAGACAAATGATAAGAAGGAATGAGTTTATAAATCATTTCTGATTCAATGACTGACTGCACACTTCCAAGTGTAGAATATGCTTTTACGGGAAAATCCATCCGGTCATAGCAAAGAGAAAGATTAATCAGCAATCGGGCCCGCATTGATTTAGAAACATTCTGATTCAAAAGACGCGCTTCAATAACACCTGACGCTTTCTGATAAACGCTTCTATCAATTGATTCTCCGCGGGATATTTTCATCTCCTGTTTTGCCATATTTAATAGAGCGGA
>DAOMHE010000053.1:10740-13559 GCA_035430785.1 Spirochaetota bacterium
TTGATTCTCCGCGGGATATTTTCATCTCCTGTTTTGCCATATTTAATAGAGCGGAAGAAATGTCGATTTCAAGATAAACAGTCTTGGCTTCCTGTGCAATTTTTGATTTTAATTCTTCAATTTCCTGCTTGGTGACTTTCCTATTGTCACGGTCAGCATTATTTTCAAGAGTTTCATATTCTGAAGCAAAACGGTTCGATTCATAAAGTGAACGATATTTTGAAATTTTAGCCAAGAGAGAGTCTATTTCCTCCGGCTTCTTCATATTTTTTTCCGTAAGAAAACAATATAATTCAGTCAGATTTTTAACGGCCGAAAACACCACTTCGGAATTTTCTTTATTCTCGCCTTCACTCCACGCGAGATTGAAATACTTTTCTGATTCAGTATACTTTTTGAGTTTAAAATATATTTCGCCAAGATTATTGTATGATGAAAATACAACATTGTCATAAAAGGTTGATTTTTCTTTGCCGGCTATTTCTATCTTCTTTTTCAGATATTCCGCAGCTTTTTCCAAATCGCCTGATTTATAATTAATATTTTCAATCATGGATAAATTGAGAAGATTCTTCTGGTTTTTATTTAATTCTCCGGATATTCTCGCAGATCCTATGACAGCAGTATCCCCGCCGAGATTCCAAACAGGAAACGGTCCGAATATATAAAAAGCCTTAAGTTTCAAATAATATTTTTTCTCCGAATCTTCATCATCGGAAATAATATCTTCGGTTTTTTTCAGATAGGACATAGCCCCGTCATAATCACCGAGTGATTCGCGGCAGAATGCTATTTCCTGATACAACCTAACTTCATCACTTTTTATTCCGTATTTACGTGCATGATCAATCATCCGTAAGTACCATTTTTCCGCTTCCGGATAATTGCCATCCATACGCTCAAACAAGGCAAAATATTTATAGATATGATATAATTGATAAGCGTAATCTTTTCGATTTTTCGAAGTAATAAGACTTCTATAGACCGAATACACTTTGTTCATTTCTTCTTTGGCTTTAGCAAAATCCCCATTCTGCCAGTAACAATAACTTAGATGATACAGAAAAACCGCTTCTTCAATTTTCGAACCATAATTTTTTTTATAAATCTGAGCAGATTTATATGCGGATAGAGCATCAGAATAATTCATTAAAAGGAAATTCACGTTACCAAGATTAAGAAAAAGATTTCCTTCCTTTTCAGGATTCTTCTTTTCATTATTAACGCTGACAGCCTTGAGATATAGTGCTCTTGCTTTTTCAAAAAGATATTTATCAAAATATTTATCCGCTGTTTTTACGGCATTATAATTTCCATCGGATTCGTCAGTTCTAAGAAGATCAATGTATTGAAATATCCATCCTTTCAGAAGATAAGCATCTGAAAATGTATCATCCATAAAGAGAGCCCAATCAGTCTGCTCAATGGCTTTTTTGAAATTCTCAGCAAAATTCTCCGGATTGGATTTAACACTTTCGGATGATTCTCCAAGCGCTTTTTTGCTATATACATAAGCAAGCGCATATATGTAAGCTTTATCAAAATCCATTCTTGCAATGTTTAGATTTTTCAGATAATCTTTTTCAAGAGCACTAAGATTTGACTGAGATGATATCTTGTCTGCACTTTTTGCGTCAATGTAAAGCACATGTGCTCTTGGAGCATATTTATCATAAAGATCATTAAATATTCCGCGCTGGTATAAATATGAAATTAATGAAATTGATTTAAAATAAATCTCCGCAGCGGAATTATATTTTCCATTATTTTCAAATTCAGCCCCTTTATTCTCATAATAAGAAAGAAGTTTCTCTGCAGTATCGTTAACATCCTGAATTTTCCAACGAGGCAAATAATTGGATAATGCCGCATGAATAAACTTTTCTTCACTTTCAGGATTTTTGGAATTTATATGGGAAAGAAGAATATTGCATTTGTAGTATAAGGCAAAAGTTGTACGGATTCCTTCCATAGCCTTTTTAAGGTCATCTGCAGATTCATTTTCCTTTTTTTGCTTATAATAAACATAACCTCTAGAATAATACAAAGTTGATAATAGAATTTTTGCTCCATTCAGCTTACGTCCTTCATACTTCTTTGACTCAATTGCCTTTTTATAAGAATCAATCAATTGAGTCAGATTGCCTGATGATTTCTCTTCAGCAGCGCTTGATTTATCTGCTATATAATATGATGTTAATAGTTCAGAAGCTTTTTCCTGAAGAAATGATGAACCTTCTAAAAATACATACTCAAGTTCGGAAGGCACTCCGGAAATATCCGGCTCTGCTTTATGCAAATTGATAGAATACTTATAATGTACAGCTGAAATTGACTGATACTTCGGATCATCTTTAATTATTTTCTTATAGTAATACATAGCCTTATGCGGATCCCGCAAAGAATAATAATCGGCTATATCCTCCAGCAGCATCGAAGTACTTTCTCCGGCTTCAGAAACTCTTTGAGCAGCTGTCTCTGCTTTTCCTGAAAGCAAGAGAAGAAGAAGTTCAGCATATTTGCTATTCTGCGATATTTTTTTCATAATGCCTTCTGCTTCGGACGAATGAGGAAGTTTTTCTTCAATAGCAAAACGCATTGCAGAAGCTAGAGATCTGATCACAAAAGGTTTATTCGATTCGCCGGCTGCATTATAATGGAAGAAATAAACCCTCATCAGATAATCGATATAAAATTCACCGTCAGTATCATCCGAATATGTGATAGCAAGATCATACTGATCCTTTGCATTTTTTCTTCGCGGTATTTCACCAAATTCAGGAAGCATATTAATATTGATATTCGCTCCCTGCTGTTCA
>DAOMHE010000054.1:0-13463 GCA_035430785.1 Spirochaetota bacterium
AAAGGAACAGGATGCGGAGACAGGGTTGTATTATCATGGAGCGCGATATCGAGATGCTAAGACAGGTGTGTGGTTAAGTTGTGATCCATATATATCAAGTGGCGATTATTTCCCTGTGCCACCGGTAAACGATAAAACGAAAGAAAGAAACAAAAAGCTTCCTGGTATGGGCGGCGTGTTTAATTCAGTTAATATGAATGCATATCACTATGCAGGGAATAATCCGGTTAAATATATTGATCCGGATGGGAATGAAGATATTGTTGCAGTCAAAACCGATAACCCAACTTACAAAAAATTTGAATCAACGGTATTAGTTTATTCTGATGGAACATTAACAAAAGAGACTGTTGCAGAGTTAAGTAAAATGTCCGCAATAAGAAAAGCACAAGGGGGTCATTTAACAAAGTCTGATGTAGAAAGTGTTCTTGGTAAGGCAAACAGAGCTTATGAAAACTTTAGCACTTTGCCGAATGATCCTAGTATATATGGTACTGCCGCAGAAGGACGTTTATATACGTATGAGCGAAATGATTTCACTTCAGAAAGTGGTGCAAAAATGGATGCATTTTTGTTGTCTGATCCAGAACTATGGCATACGGCAGTGCCTCAAGATGCTGCTTATAATAATGGTATAAATCCGTCAAATGGTACTCGATTTGTCGGGGGTTCGCATTTCCATAGAGCAAATGCTGGGAATCCAAATGATGTTGATCATAATGGTTCTGGTTCAAAAGGCTGCATAACTGGTTATAGTCCGGAGGATTATAAAGTTTTCTATAATAGCTTGATATCTTCTCGAACGGGAGACAAGGGACATGCTATTCTTTTTAGGTGATAAATGAAAGGAGATAATTATGAGTAAAAATGTTTTTAAGTTTATCTTTATTTTATGTGTTGCATGTATCGATCTTAAGGCTGGACAAAATGTCTTACCGGATAAGTATTTCGATATCGATATGAGAAAAATATCTTATGATGATATAGTAATAAAGTTAAAAGAAAAAAAAGCTAAGTTTGAAGACACATATGTTTACGGTGATAGAATAATAATCGCGGATACATTTGTTGGCAGTAGTATAGAAAAAAAATACATATCGAGAGTTGTTTATTATCTTCGGGGTTTAGATGATTTATATATGGAAATAGAAATTGAAATTCCTATGAAATATTATTTTGAATTTCGTCAGAATTTTAGTGATACCATGGGGAATTCTTTTATTACTTCTAGTAATGGAAATTATCGTTGGGTGTATAATAAAAATGAAGATTCGTTTTATCAGTTTGTTGTAATAAAAAAAGAAGCCCTAATTTTTCATGAAAGTGTCCGGGAAGATCTGAAAAGCCGAAAAAATATGTTTTATATTCTTATGCGCGGCAAGAGTCGCCTACCTGAGAAAAAATTATATATCCATCCAGTGGATTAGCTGAGAAATTAGAGCTATGATAGAATCAGTTCAAAATCAAACTGAGGTGTCCAAATATCTGGATATGGAAGAGATTCATGGAAGCTTTGCGCGTTAGGGATTGCGCGGAAAGGCGGAACGCCTTGAAGCAAAAGCCCGACCGTGCATGTACGGCAATAGTTATTTGAAAAAGAACAGAGGCACGGGCACGCCCGACATCTATAGAAGCCGGAGGCGAAATCAGTTTAAAAGGCAGTATAAAAAGTTTCCAGTCATGGGGGGTAATAAAAACTATCGAATGATAAAGAATATATCAAGTGAAACATCAAATTTCTTTTCTTTGTTCGATTTATATCCGCGGAAGACAAGAGCATTAAATTCGCCTATTCCGGCTCCTATACCGGCGAATCCGCCTTTCTCGCTATTTTCAGATATGAAGCCGCCTCCCTCTAAAATGATTGTTGAATAATCGAATTCATGCCACAAGCGTGTTCCTGTTAAAAAAGATTTTTTCTTTTGGCGATGCGACCACTGGGGTTCAAAGAAAACAGTGCTGAAAGTATTATAGGTATATTCATAAACGACGAAATGAAATGGCCAGCTCAGTATGAGGTAGGGATTGTTGTCCGAACCTGATGCCGAAAAACGCATATCCGGAAAAAAGGGTTCTGCCGCAGTAAATAATAGACTCGAAAAATCCTGACTATAACTTTTTGAATCATATATGAATGAAAAAAATATGATTATTGCGATAAAGATAAAAATTTTGATTTTTCTTTTCAAAACTGTTTTCCTTTGAGAAATTTTCCGGACGGATATTCGCATGTAATTTACAGGTGCCGAATAAGTCAAGCCGATCTATTCGGATACCTTAAAGAATTCCATTTGTTCACGCATAAGGGTGGATTGTGTTGAAATTTCTTCAGCTGATGATGCTATTTCTTCGGCCGCTGATGCTGCGCTTTGTGTCTGCTCATTTATCTTGTCCATGTTTTTTACCATCTCTGAATTTGTTATGGACTGTTCAGACGTTGCTTTTGATATGCTGTCGGCCATTTCTTTGACTCTCTGAGTGTCATTCAAAACGTTGATGCTCGCCGTATTCTGTTCTTTTACCGAAAGAGTAATTTTGCGGACTGTTTCCTCTGTGATGTTTATGTATTCGAGAATATTTTTTAATGCGGATGAAGTTGCAAGCACCTGACTTCTTCCGAGTTCGACTTCCTTTCGGCCGGTTTCTACGAGAAGGCTTATCGCATTAGTGCTTTCTGCAGTCTGTACTGCAAGCTTGGTTATTTCTTCTGCTACTATTGCGAATCCTCTTCCATGTTCACCCGCGCGAGCCGCTTCAATTGCCGCGTTAAGAGAAAGAAGATTGACCTGTTCGGATATGCCTCTGATTAGGTCAACAACATCGGCGATTTCGGCAGTGCTTCTGTCTATATTATTCATTCTTTCTATCGTATCAGTCATCAGCTGGTTTCCGGATTCAGCTTCATTTGTCGCCTTATGCGCAGTAGCCACCGCTTCTTCTGAATTATTCGCGACTTCATTGACCTTGACTCTCAGATTCTCCATCGATGAGTATGTCTGGTCTGCGAATTTTGACTGCTCCCTCGCATTAATCGCGATACTGTTTATGGAAGCCGAAATTTCCTCAAGCGCGGATGTGCTTTGTTCAACCGAAGCTGCCTGTTGTTGAGCTCCGTCTGCGAGAAGGTTGCTTGTTGCTGAAAGTTCTTCTGCTGATGCTGAAAGCTGGTAGGATGAATTGAGCGCACGGTTCATCACTTCCTTTATTTTCGAAAGGAATACGTTGAAATTTCTTATAAGTTCACCGAACTCATCTTTTACAATATCATTGCTTTTAACTGTGAGGTTTCCTGATGCGATTTCATGAAAAAGATCAATTGTGTTGTGAATGGGTTTTGAAATGCGGTTGGTTATTTGCCATAGAATGAAATATATAACGATTGATATCAGAATTATGAAAAGCATAAACACAATTAGTGATTTGTCCGAACCTTCGAGCATTTGCTGATTGTTCGCGATTAAAAGCAGAATCATGCCGCTTTCATTGAGAGCTATTTTCATTGCGGTGCTTCTTTTTGACTGAAAACTTATCTGAAAAGACTTTTTCTCTTCTGAATCCATTATAGCTTTTACATTTTTGAATTCGGTATTGTCGGTTATATCTTTTCCTATCGTTTTATTTATTAAATTGTCATCTCTGTATATGTATATGCTTCCGTCTTTCGAAAGAAGCATGAAATCAGTGCCTCTGTAATTGTTGTCGATAAGCTCGGTTTTAAGATAATCCAGTGTAATTGTAGCCCCGAGAATGCCTGTTGTTTTCCCATTGATTTTGAGAGGAACAGCGCAGACTATTACATTCTTGTGAGTAACTTTGCTTTTAAGCGGTTCGGAAATTAAAGTTTTTCCGGTTTTCATTACGCTCTTGAAATACTCCCTGTCTGAAATATCCGCTTCACTTCCGGCGCTTGTATAAATTCTGCCTTTGCTGTCGGATATAAAGAACATTTCGATCATCGGATTTTTTCCGTTAACTGCGACATTTTCAAGAAATTCCCATGCAGTCTTTCTGTCTATCTCGGTTTTTGCTCCGGCCGAATACGCTGATAACTCGGCAATGAATCCTTTTAATTGAAGGTCCATGAATATTTTTTTCTTTTCGAGAACTATCTGTGATTCTTTCTGAAAAGATTCCTGAACTTTGAGGCTGTTGTTTCTGTATATCTGGGCGCTGACGAGTGTAAGAATAAGAAAAATTGATGAAAGAATCGGTATAAGAAATCTGTAGAGCAGTTTCAGCGGTTTAAATTTGATATATCCGGTAAGCGGATAAAGCATTATTTTTGAAACAAAATAGAAAGAGGTGCAAAGAGAAACGGCAAGAAGTTCTCCAAGCATGATATTGTATGCGGCTTCTGTCGGAGTTGAGAATGCGCCGTAAAAATATCCCGCAATGGAAGCTATGACCGGGCTTGCAGCGCATGAGAGTACCAAAAAAGCACTTCCCCTGAATGAATAGGAATTTATGAATTTTTCTTCTTTTTTTTGAATGGTGCTGAAACCGGACTCAGTCAATTTTATTAGTACTTTTTTCAGTTTTTTATGAAGTATGTAAAAAAGCCCGCAAAAGAGAATTATATTCGGCGGAAGTGCTATTGATGCTGTCTTTGCAATCCGGATGAAGTCGGAATTGCCTGTTAAATAAAGAATAATAGATAAATATAATGCAGTATGCAGTACAATGACTGACAAAAACAATCGGGGAAGACGTACCAGCTTTTTGAGAAAAGAATAATCCACTAACTTTCCTCCTTCGGAAACGCTGCGGAAACAAAATATTCTGTTATATTAGCATGCCACATTAAAAATTACACTAAAAAATATGATTGATTTTGGCAAGCAATAACTTGTCTGATCATTGATCTGCTTAATCTGAGGTCAATGCCTGAATTCAGTGTTGAGGAAAACAGGCAAATATTTTTATTGACGCTATTATTCAGTACTAATTTTACTGTTTATATTAGAAAAACAGATTGTTTTATCAATTCCGATTATCAGGAGACGCCCGCAAATGGCTAAAAAAGTTTACCTCGGCATGACGGGGGATATCATTCATCACGGCATTATTAACATCATCAGAGAAGGCGCTAAATACGGCGACTTAATAGTAGGATTGCTTACTGACTCCGCTATTGTATCTCACAAAAGGCTCCCTTATTTGACCTATGAACAGCGCAAAGAAGTGGTTGAAAACCTCAAATTCGTGACTGAGGTTGTGCCCCAGGAAGAGTGGAGTTATGTAAATAATCTCAAAAAAATCAAACCGGACTATATAATTCACGGCGACGACTGGAAAACAAACTATCTTTCAAAAATACGCGACGAAGTTTATGAAGTAATGAAAGAATGGGGTGGTCAGGTTATCGAAGTTCCTTATACCAGCGGAGTCAATTCAACCGCCTTGGTCGATAACGCGAGAACTATCGGCACGACTCCCGATGTCAGACTGAAGTCTCTCAGAAGACTCATTTCCGCGAAGAAAATCGTCAGAATAATGGAAGCTCATTCCGGTCTCAGCGGACTCATTATTGAAAATACGGAAATTATGAAAGACGACGGCATTCACGGTTTTGACGGAATGTGGTCATCGAGTCTTACTGATTCAACTGACAAAGGAAAGCCGGATATTGAAGCTGTCGACCTTACAACACGAATTCAGGGATTGACTGAAATCCTTGAGTGCACAACCAAGCCGATCATTTATGACGGAGATACAGGCGGAATAGCTGAGCATTTTGTTTTTACAGTTCGTACTCTTGAGCGTAACGGGGTTTCTGCTGTTATTATTGAGGATAAAGTCGGTCTTAAAAAGAACTCGCTCTTCGGAACGGAAGTTAAACAGGATTTGGCATCAGAAGAAGACTTCTGCTATAAAATCAGCGAAGGAAAGAAAGCGCAGATTACAAAGGATTTTATGATCATCGCGCGAATCGAAGAGATTATTGCCGGACGTTCCGTTGATGAAGCTTTGACAAAAGCTTTTGCGAGCGTACAGGCCGGTGCGGACGGAGTGATGATTCACAGCAAGGACAAATCGGGCTCGGATATAAAAGAGTTCTGCCAGCGTTTCCGCAAAGAATATAAGAATATTCCTCTTGTTCTGGTTCCGACTACATATAATAAGTTCACTGAAGACGAGCTTGCCGAGTGGGGCGCGAATGTGATAATTTACGCAAACCACATGCTTAGGGCGTCTTATCCTGCAATGCTTAAATGCGCAGAAACAATTCTTAAATCAGAACGCTCTCTTGAAGCTGATGATATGTGTATGTCTATCAAGAAAATTCTGGAACTTATTCCGGGAACAAAATAAGGATTATTTATGATTAAACCTGAAAAATTTTTTGAACTGCTTAAAGATAACGGAACCGATTTTTTTACGGGAGTGCCTGATTCTCTTCTTAAAAATTTCTGTGCTTATGTAACTGATAATTCTCCGGAATCTTCTCACATTATCGCGGCAAATGAGGGATGTGCGGTAGGGCTGGCATCAGGTCATTATCTTGCTACTTCAAAAATTCCTCTCGTATATATGCAGAACTCGGGACTCGGCAATACTGTAAATCCTCTGCTTTCACTTGCTGACGGAGCAATTTACTCTGTTCCTATGGTTCTTCTGATCGGATGGCGCGGTTTTCCTGGTATTCATGACGAGCCTCAGCATGTAACCCAGGGAAAAGTCACATGCAGTCTTCTTGACGCGATGAAGATTCCTTATGAGATTCTCGAAGGCGATGAAAATGAAATCGCCGCAAAGATTACAAAATGTTATGATTACATATCAAAAAATAATACTCCTTTTGCATTGATTGCGAAAAAAGATTCTTTTGACGAATATAAACTCAAAAACAACATTCCGGTTGAAGCCGAAATGACACGTGAAGATGCTATTGAAAAGATAATTCTTTCAGCGAAAGCAAAATCCGTCTTTGTATCAACCACCGGCATGGCTTCCCGTGAATTGTTCGAGCTCAGAGTCAAGCACGGCATGGGACACTCTTCGGATTTTCTGACTGTCGGAAGCATGGGGCACGCGTCTCAGATCGCTCTGCCGATTGCAATGAACAAACCTTCACGCACTGTGTTCTGCCTTGACGGCGACGGCGCATCCATAATGCATATGGGCGGCATGGCAATAATCGGCAACAGAAAGGCTCCGAATTATGTTCATATAGTTCTCAATAACGGTGCGCATGATTCAGTCGGAGGTCAGCCGACTGTCGGTCTTAATATCGATCTTTGCGGAGTGGCAAAATCGTGCGGATATGAAAATATCGTTTCTGTTTCAACTGCATCAGATTTAGAAAAAATACTTTCATCCGATGCTGTCGGAAAGAAACTTACTTTTATTGAAATCAAAGTCAAAAAGGGTGCGCGTAAGGATCTCGGACGTCCGACATCGACGCCTGCTGAAAACAAAAAAGCGTTTATGGAGTTTCTGAATGATTAAACAAGCTGTAATTCTTGCAGGCGGACTCGGTTCAAGATTCGGAAACCGTACCGCGTGTATGCCTAAGGGTTTTATCGAAATTGACGGAATCCCAATGGTTGAACGTTCCGTCATCAAGCTTATTGAATCGGGCGTTGAGCATATCATAATCGGAACAGGCCACTGCAACGAATGGTATGACCGTCTTGCAGAAAAGTACAGCTGCATTACAACTGTAAAAAATGAAAATTATGAAAATACAAGCAGTATGGGAACTCTTGAAGTCTGTGTTCCTTTCATTAAAGGAGATTTCCTTCTTCTTGAAAGCGATCTTGTGTATGACAAGGTTGGACTGAAAGTTCTCATCAATGATCCGCGTAAAAATGTTATTCTTGCTTCGGGGCAGACCAACAGCGAAGACGAAGTGTATCTTGAGAGCGCAAGCGACGGCATTCTTCTCAAAGTGAGCAAGGATCATAACAGACTTGGAAAAATCTGCGGCGAGCTTGTAGGTATAACAAAGCTTTCACTGGATGCGTTAAAGGCGATGAATGATTATTACGTGTCTCATCGTGCTGAACTTCCGAAGCTTGACTATGAGCATGCTATGGAAGCTGTTGCTGAAAAAGAACGGATTTATATGCGCCGCGTTGAATATTATGCATGGACTGAAATCGACGGCGAGGCAATGCTTGACCGTGCAGTAAGAGATGTATGGCCGCGAATAAAGGAAAATGAAGCAATTCACGAAATACGCCGTGAAGTTCTTTTGAATCCGGGACCTTCAACTACTTCCGACAGCGTGAAATATGCTCAGGTTGTTGCCGATATTTGTCCGCGTGAAATGGAATTCGGAAATCTGATGGAAGAAGTCAGGGATGGTTTGACGGCTTTTGTTGCCGATCCGTCTGAATACACAACAGTAATGTTCGCCTGTTCCGGTACTGGTGCAGATGAAGCTTTGGTTTCTTCGTGTGTTCCGCCTCAGGGAAAGCTTCTTGTCGTCGACAACGGTTCTTACGGATCGCGTCTTGCAAAAATTGCCGAAATCTATAAAATAGATATGACGGTATTCAAGAGTTCGACATATGAACCGATTGATATTGCGAAACTTGAAGAAGAATTTAAATCCGGTAAATATTCAGCGCTTGCAATCGTTTATCATGAAACGACTACAGGCCTCCTTAATCCGCTTGAAGTGATTTGTCCGATGGCGAAAAAGTACGGCATGATAACAATCGTTGATGCGGTAAGCGCATACGGCGGTATGCCGATGGATCTCAAAAAGCTAGGCATTGATTTTATGGCGGCTACATCAAATAAGCACATTCAGGGAATGGCCGGAATCGGTTTCGTTACCTGCAGAATAAGCGAACTTGAAAAACAGAAAAGCTGGCCTATGAGGAATTTTTATCTGAATCTCTATGACCAGTATCAGTATTTCTGTGAAACAAAGCAGACCCGTTTTACTCCTCCTGTTCAGACTTTTTATGCGCTCCGTCAGGCGGTTATTGAAACTAAAATTGAAACTGTTGAGAAACGTTACGAACGATATACTGAATGCTGGAAGATTTTCGTTGATGCTGTAAAGGAGATCGGACTCAAAATGCTTGTTAAAGAAGAGCATCAATCTCATTTTATCACGGCTGTATTAAATCCTGAGACAGATAAGTACTGTTTTGAAAAATTTCATGATTACGCACGCAGTTTCGGTTTCACTATTTATCCCGGTAAACTCGGCAATATTAACACGTTCAGAATAGCAAATATGGGCGATATCAGACCGGAAGAAATGAAAAGATTTACCGTAGTATTAAAAGACTACATGCGTTCAATCGGTATCTGAAACGGCTTGAGCTAATATTATTGACAAATTCAGCATGGAATTTGTCAATAATGCGCCTGTACTTTGCAGTATAATCTGCATAGCAGAAACGAATCCATGTGACTAGAGGTGCGATTTTGAATATATTATACATGATTTTCTGTTATCCGATAGAATTGCTGATGGAGTTTCTTGCGGGTCATTTCAACTCCCTGATCGGCTCACAGGGTTTTTCTCTTATTCTTACAAGCTTTTCCATTAACATAATAATGATTCCGGTTTTCTGGTATGCTGAAAAGCTTCAGCAGCGTGAAAGAAATGTTCAGGCGGAAATGAAGCCTAAAATCGATGAGTATAAGGGCGTTTTCAAGGGATATGAACTTCATCTTTATATTTCCAATATTCATAAGCAGTACAATTATCATCCGATATATGCTTTCAGATCCCTTCTGGGACTTTTCATTCAGCTTCCTTTTTTTGTTGCAACGTATCACTTTCTTTCGCATTACAGCGCGATAAAGGGAGTTTCATTTCTTTTTATTTCCGATCTTGGAAGTCCGGATATGCTTCTTCCTTTTTTCGGAGCAGGTGTGAACGTTCTGCCTTTTGTGATGACAGCTATAAATCTAGTTTCTAGTTTTGTTTACGGGAAAATGCTCTCGAAAATGGAGCGGATTAATATATATGTAATTGCCGTTCTTTTTCTTGTTCTGTTGTATACTTCACCGGCGGGGCTTCTGCTTTACTGGACATGTAATAATATTTTCAGTTTCTTCAAGAGCGTGGTGTTCGTGAAACTTCTGCAAAATCAGAAAAAAACGGCACCGGCTCTTTGATGATGCTGAATAATACAAAATAACGGGGTTTTTATGTATCACCTGATAATGTTATCTCTTTTGCTTTTTGCTGTTACTCCATCCAATGTTTATGCGTATCTTGATCCGGGATCCGGAAGTATGATCGTATCTGTTATAATTGCGATGGTTACAATTCTTATTTATGTTACCAAAAGTTTTATTTACGGAAAGATGAAATCACTCGGCAAAAAGAGCGATATGCCGGATATTAAGCGTGAGTACAATGTTGTAGTTTATTCCGAAGGCGGACAGTACTGGAATGTTTTTCATCCAATTTTGAGAGAACTGGATTCCCGCGGCATTCAGACTATGTTCTTTACAAGCCGCAACGATGATCCGGGTCTTGCTCAGGAGTTTACCCATGTTGAAAAGAAATTTATCGGTGAAGGGCACAATGCTTTTTTTGTTCTCAATAAACTTAAAGCAAAAATGATTCTTATGACTACTCCGGGACTCGGCGTTCTTCAGATAAAAAGAAGCAAGGGTGTTAAGCATTATTCCCATATCACTCACGCAACCGGAACATGCTTCAGCTATAAGGCTTTTTCTCTTGATTATTTTGACAGCGTTTTAGTAGGCGGAACTGCAGACAGGGATCTGATTGCCGAGCTTGAAGAAAAACGCAGATCTCAGAAAAAACAGGTTGAAATGATCGGTTCAACCTATCTTGACGAGCTTCGTATTAAACTTAAAAACAGCGGTTATACATATAATATGTTCGGTGAAAAAAAGACTACGGTTCTGGTTTCTCCGACATGGGGAAATCACGGTCTTCTTTCAAAGTACGGTCAGAAACTTCTCAAAACCCTTTCTGATTGCGGCAAATTCAATGTCATTGTCAGACCTCATCCTCAATCGTTTATCTCTGAAAAGAATCTTATGGATGAACTTATGAAAAACTTTCCTGAAACGGAAAGCCTTAAATGGGACAGGGAAAAGGACGGCCTGAACTCAATGTTCCATTCTGATATAATGATCAGTGATTTCTCAGGAATCATTTTCGATTATCTCTTCCTTTTTGAGCGTCCGGTTCTGACATTTAAATCGCAGTTCGAAAAACGCGGCCGGGAAGCAATGGATTTGAAAGATGATTCTTATGACATCAAGCTTCTTGACCGTATCGGTAAAACTCTTGGTGAATCTGATATTTCTGAAATAGTTTCGCTGATCAATTCGAGCATTTCTGAAAAACAGGCTCTTAGCGCGGTTGTCAAAGAAGCCGAAGATGCTCTTGCGAGACACCCTGGTGAAGCCGGTAAGCGCGCCGCTGATTTTGTTCAGTCGGTAATTAAATCCATCTGATTATTCCGGCACGGTGATTATGATTAGTTTTCCTTTTTCAGGAAGTATTGATATTTTTATGAAAAGAATGATGCAGAGGAATTTTTCTGCATTATTCTTTAATGTACTTGTTTTTAACGGTATAATTGCTTTTTATTCACTCATTGCTTCGTTATTGATTCCGTCCGGCGTTAATGCGCTTTTTACATCATATTTGCTCTGGATATTCGTGCCTCTGACCGCATTAACTGCATTAATATTTCTTCTCTGGAAACTTATCACAAGAAGAATGGCCTTTTCACTCGAAAAGGAGTTTGAGCCTTTCAAGCTTTCAGATTCCGCTTTTATTCTTCTGCCGATGACGCCGGTAACCCAGTACATATTGTCAAATCAGGATTCTGTTACTGTTAACGGAACTGTAATCCTATTTGCAGTTTTCATTGTGCTTACAGCCGTTTGCGGAGTTGTACTTCCTGTTTGTCTTACAAAAATAGCTTCTAAAAAAGTTACAATGACGGCAACAATAGCCTTCTTGTCAATGATACTTAATATGGCTTCGTTGTCATCAATGAACGCATGGAGCATCAAAGGAATATTCGGCATTCAGCTCGGCGTAATGGCTTTAATTCTAATCATCTGCGCACTCATTCGTTTTATTCCTGCAAAGATCGCAGTTCTTGCAATGACTGTTTTTTTCGGTGTAAGTGTTGTTACAGCTGTTATGTCTGATGATACCGAAAAATCTCCG
The DNA here is from genome assembly GCA_035430785.1 of Spirochaetota bacterium. GTDB lineage: Bacteria > Spirochaetota > UBA4802 > UBA4802 > JAFGJZ01 > JAKJGA01. The sequence goes on from DAOMHE010000054.1 coordinate 12,140, forward strand.
GAAAGCAAATCAAATGAAGTGAAAAAGTTCAAGGTGACGTCAGTTCTTGAAGGTAAAAAAATTAAGCGCACTAACGATGTTCTCTTTATAGTATTTGAATCATACGCGGACAATGAAACGCTTAAATATTTCGGATATGATAATGAAGCTCACGCGGATTATCTGAAATCAAACGGTTTCCATGTGTATCGCGGAATTTATTCTTTGGGTGCTCCTACTGAACAGTCGCTTTCAAAGGCATTTAATATAGATAGAGACGTGTCAGAACATAAGAAGTACCTTGCCGGGAATACTGCTCTTCATGCATTGCTTGGAGCTCAGGGATATAAGACTCATGGAGTATTTGACAATAACTGGAATCTCCGCGGTCTTCCTATGAGTCAGATACGTTATGATTATTCATTTCCTGCTTCTTCCGGTTCAATGGATTCGGAAGTTTTGTTGAGAGCTGTTTTTAAGGGCGAGTTCAGCGATGCTGTAAGTTTCGAAGGAATCGATTATAATTCATATCTCGAACAGAAAAAGAAAGTAATCGGAAAGGTTTTTAAAGAACCGGCTTTTATGTATTCACAGAGTTCATATCCCGGCCACAGTCCGAGCGGAAAGGGAATGAGTCTTGAAGAACAGCCTAAGCAATTGTCGGACTATCTTTCTAAAATTAAAAAAGCCAATAATGAGATGCGTCTTGATGTTGAGGAAATTATAAAGAATAATCCTGATGCAATAGTCATATTCGCAGGAGATCACGGACCGTTTCTGACAAAGACCGGATACGGTGTAAGCAAGGGCCGCGGCGGCTACAAAGCAAGCGATCTTGACCGTTATGATATACAGGACAGATTCGGAATGTTTCTTGCAATAAAATGGCCTGAAGAAAATCTGACAAAAAAGTATGATATAAAAATTCTGCAGGATGTTTTTCCGGCGGTGCTTTCTTATTTGTATGAAGATGATTCGCTGTTTGATACTCTGAGAATGAAACGTATGACGAAGGATAATCACCGCACCCTCGGAGTTTATGTCGAAGACGGAATAATTCACGGCGGAAAGGATGACGGCCAGAAGCTTTTTCTCTCGGAAGATGTTTCTTCTGAGAAAGCAGAATAATTGAGGTATAACAAAGGAGATTATGATGAGCGGTTTTTCTATATTTAACAGATTTGATTTGATGCTGAAAAGGATGATGCAGATGAATCTTTCGGGATTCTGGATGAATGCTCTAACTTTTTCCGGCATAATCGCTTTGTATTCTTTTATTGCTTCAGCATTACTGCCTTCAAGCATTAACGCTGTTTTTGCTTCTAAAATGCTTTACATATCATTA
>DAOMHE010000055.1:0-13259 GCA_035430785.1 Spirochaetota bacterium
ACGGTCACCGCTAAAAGTCTTTTCATTTTCCTGTTTACTTAGAACGCTTACATAGCCTTTAGAATCAATAACAGAAATTAGATTAAATAGTTCGGGATTTGTTTCAACAATACGTATCAGATCTTCATGCAAATCATTGTTGTTATGAATTAGTTTTTCTGATGATTTTAAGGAATTAAGTGTTTTTTCAATTAGTGAAAATGTTTTATAGACATGATTCGAATAGATAACTGACAGATTTACGGTTTGAATGCGGACTTTGCGTAATTCAAGCGCCCTGTCGCCGAAAATTACATATGCCGAAAAAATCCAGAGAGAGCATAATATTAAGACAGCTGTTCCCGTCAGTCTGAATTTCGGAGATTTAATTAATAATTTCCTCATACAGTTACCGCTTTAATTCAAACAGCTTTGGCGGCAAAAGTCAATTTATTAACATTCCGGACTTTAACAGCAGAAATTAACGAATAGAAGTATTAGCGTCTTTAAATTTTCGACTGATTATTAAAAAGCCATAAGCGCAGCTCTGATAAAACTGGTTATTGGGGCCTGCTCGCGCGCGTCTTCAACTGTGTCCTTTAAATTAGTCAATGTTTCGCTTGCCTGATTAGCAAGTTTATCATCAACAATCAGTTTTCCGATTGTTCCTTCTCCTCTTGTAATTTTATCAGCAATAAAATTCATCTTATAGGATAAATCCTTAAAATTGGCCATTGTCACCCTCAGATTACTTATTGAATCCGTAATCGCTTCTTTATTTTCACCGACAAGATCTTCAAGTGTTCCCATAAGATCACCAGAAGGAGAACCTAGAAGAACCTGATTCAGCGCAACTTCGCGATAAGTCCTTTCATCGTCATACTCTACTCCCGGAGTAATTTCAACAGCCTTTGCGCCCATAAATCCTTCGGATTTAACCTTGATTTTATAATTTTCATAAAGAGTAAACTGATTAAACATTTTCATAGTAACTAGAACTTTATTGCCGTTAAGTTTTACGTTTTCAACCGAACCGGAATATACACCGAGAATTTTTACCGGATCATTTTTTTTGATGCCGAAACCGTTTGTAAATTCTGACTGAATACGGTAATAACGCTTACCTTCAAAAAATTCATCCTTAAGCAGAATAGTATAATAACCCAGTACCAAAACCGCAAATAAAAACATAAGTCCGACAATTATATTATGTGTTCTTCCTGCCATAATTCCCCCTATTGCTTTTCCGCATTGATCGGACCTTCCAAAAGTCCTTCTATAAACTGACGTACTATCGGATTATCCGTTTTTCTTATCTCATCAGGTGTTGCACATTGAATAATTTTTGCATTAAATAGCATTGCTATACGGTCTCCGATTTCGTATGCGCTTTTCATATCGTGAGTAACGACAACGCTTGTAACCGAATATTCTTTCTGAAGCTTTCTGATAATCTTGTTTATCAGAGAACTCATAACAGGATCAAGACCGCTTGTCGGTTCATCATATAAAATTATATCCGGTCTTGAAACAAGAGCCCTTGCAAGACCGGCGCGCTTTTTCATTCCTCCGCTAATCTCGCTTATCATTTTATCTTTCGCATCAAGAAGCTGAAGTGAATCCAGCGTTTCTTCAACCAAAGAGTCGACTTCATTTGGCTTGCACAATTTACGTTCTATCAAAGGCAAGGCGACATTATCCTTTACAGACAGCCAGTTAAGCAATGCTCCCGATTGAAAAAGAAAACCCATCTTGCTGCGCAGGCGTTCCTTTTTTTTGTCATCTGCAAAATCCATCCGATCGGAATCAACCCAGACTTCACCTGCATCCGGATCAAGAAGTCCGCCGATATGGCGCAGGGTAACGGTTTTACCTATTCCGGACTGGCCTATTATCACGAGCGTTTCACCTCTCTTTATTTCAAGCGAAACATTATCGAGAACAAGTCTCTTCCCAAAACGTTTTGTTACATCAACTAGCCGTATCATTTAACACCGTAAAATATTGCCGTAATATAATAACCGGTTATCAGAACCATTACAAAAGAAGCGATTACGGAATTTCGGGTTGCCTGACCGACACCTGCTACTCCGTTTTCAGCCTTAAGCCCGTTTGCACATGCAATAGCAGCAACCATTGTTCCAAACAGAAAAGATTTCAAAAGACCGACATATACCGCTTTAAGCTTCAATCCCAAAAGACAGCTTTTCCAATAAATATCCCATTCGACAGAAAGCTGTGAATAAGAAACCACCCCTCCCCCGATAGTACCCATTATAGTAAAATAAACACTGACAACAGGAAACATCACCGCAAGAGCTACTACTCTAGGCATCACAAGAAACTTAACTGGGTTTATCAAAAGCATTTCGAGTGCGTCAATTTCTTCAGATACTTTCATTGTTGAAAGCTCTGCAGCGATTGATGATCCGACTGATGCTATAAGAACTACCGCGGTAGTAAAAGAGCTCATCTCCCTTGTCAGAGTAGTTACGACAAGCTGACCTATAAGATTCTCCAGCCCGAATTTTTTCATTTCAAGACCGGTCTGAAGTGAAAGTATCATTCCGGTGAAAAACGCTACAATACTTACAACAAGAAAACTTTTTGCTCCTGCTGCATACATCTGCTTAACGATTTCAGATCTTTTTTCAATGACTTTCGGAAGAAAACAAACTGACTGGAAAATTAAAACAAGAGAGTATCCTGAAAATTCGGTAATACGGATAAAATTCTCCCAAATCAGAAATAGCCAGCTTGTAAAAGGTGAATTTCGCATCAGAATGCCGTCCCGAAAGAAAAGTTATTGGAGACGGTATCTTTAAATCTATATGTCACCGGCATATAGATTTTTTCCGATTCAAGAGGATTATCAAACACAATTTTATCAGAGGAATCCGTAACTATCGGTATCCAGAACAATTTAAATCCCTGTCCTCTTTCATCGTGAAAATATCCGAATGACGAAAACAAAAATGAAAAATTAGTCGTTCTGCCGTTATATGATGAATAATTTGCAATCAACGGAACTGCCCATTGGAAATAATTTCCTTTCCGGTACTGATAATAGGTTCTGAATAGTAAACCGAATGACGAAATATCTTTTCTCTTATGATATTCCAAAAGAGAAACAACCGGCAGATAAAGCCTCTCATAACCGTCAGGATCCCGGAAAAAGAAAATTGAAAGCAGAGAAAAATCCCGATCCCCCCGGTCATTAGACTCATAATGAAAAAGAGGCCAGATTTTAAAATAATCCCACTTCTTCCCGTAATAAGGATGCTCGGTAAAACGGTACTCGCGGTGAAATTTCCAGATAATAAAACTGATGACTTTATAGTCCGAATGAAAATATCCGTTTTCCTTTGTCTGCCTGAAATATAAAGGGGTATAAAAAACTGTTTTCTTTGTTCCGTAACGGTATCTGCCGTAAAAAGGAAAAATTATCAGCTTTTCCATATCCGGATTTTTGCTTTTAGCTTTTTGAAAAAACGGCCACGGCATATTCAGAGATTCTTCTCCCCTGATTTTATTGTAGCCCCATGAAAAAAAAGGCCAGAGAATTGTTGTAGATTTCACCATTCCGTCATCAGTCCATTTCTTTCCGTAAAAAGGAAAGAGAAAAAATGTTTTATAAGTGCGCTTTGACGTATAAGTTTCACCATAATTATATATGAGAAAATATGATTTTCTGTCATAAAAACCTTTTTTAGTATGATGAGCATAAAAAGGAAATATTCTTATAGACTTTCTGCCGCCGCCTTCGCCTTTCATAAAAAAAGGCCAGAGAACAGCTTTCGCATGATAATCTTTATAGCCGTATTCAGTATAAAGAGGAATCAGAGAAGCCAGACAATAAGCGGCTATCATTAAAGTTGAACTTGGCGGGTAAAGAAAAAATAAAGCCACTCCCGGAAAAATAACAGGGGTAATGTAATCATATCCGAGTTTTTGCTTTAATGTTCCTCCGATGGGCCAGACCATAAGGTAACGGTCTTTACTTTCCGAGCCGCTGCCGTAAAAAACAGGCGGAAGAACAAGATCATAATCTTCTTTTTTGCCCGAATGGTTATAATAAGTCTCGCCTGAAAGTGAAAAAAAATAATGATTTTTATATCCCAGATTGTTTTTGTAGTTTGAAGCTATAACCGGCGGGAGAAATGCAGTATATGTCGAACCGTCATTATATGTATTTTTAAGGTAAAAAGGTCTTATTGTACGAAAAGACGACAAATCATCACTTCCTTTTTCATAAATGAACCAGAACCATGAATGATTCTCTCTGGCAAATGCAGATTCGGCTGAAAAAATGATAATTCCGGCTAAAAAAATACTTAAAAAATATTTCACTATCAGAAATAACCCCTTTTAGTCATTCTTTCACTCTATATCCTTTGATTCAAGAATTTATTGACATTATCAGGCATTCATGTCTTTTATATATGTAATGAATGTAGCTATCTTGTTACGGCAATAAATGGAGGTTTTCAGATGAAACGTGCATTATTTATGCTTTTACTCTCTGCGGTTGTTTCAATTCCGTCATTATCACAGGATACGGCGGATAAAACAGAAACTAAAACAACAGCGGCTTCTACGGAAAAAGTTTCTGCAGAAGTGGACAGCGATCAGGTATATAAAGAAATTACTATTGAAGATTTCGAAACTACACAGTGGACAAATTCAAATATTTCTATTTCTGTAACAAAAGATCAGAAAGCAGAACTTCAGGCGAGAGATCAGTATCCTGCCCCTATAAAAGACTCAAAAAAATACATAGGAGTCAAGGTTTATGGCAAAAATGGGGATGTTGTTGTAATTAAACCCCCAAAAGAACTCATAATTACCCAGCATTGCAAAAGTATTTCGATATGGGTGTATGGGAAAAATTTTTCTGGCGAATTATCACTTCTTCTTCAGGATGCAAACGGAAAAGTTCACAGACTTGTTTTCGACAAATTAAATTTTCTAGGGTGGAGAAAACTTCACAAAAAACTTTCTAATGAAATAGCTCAGGAAGATAAATTTCTTTCTCAGAAAAGACAGATGAAAATTTTAAGTTTTCAGTATAAACCTGCAGGAAAAGGAAGACTTGCTGAATGGAATTACTTCTATATGGATGATATCATGGCCAATGTAAGAGATAAATACCTGGACAAACAGGACGACAACTGGTGAAATTAAAGCAGCAGGGAAACCTGCTGCTTTTAATATCTATGAATAAGAAAATATGTCATGTTCTTCTATTATTTGCATTTTCCGGTTTCAGTCTTATCTCTGCCGGAGACGTTGCAGTTTTATCCGACGATAAACCTTCTGTTGAAAAGATTATTAAAGAAAATATTGAAAAACTCGGAATAAGTCCGGATATATCCGTTAGAGTAAGAATTTATAAATTCTCCTCACAGTCAGAAATATTTTCAGTTAAAGGCGATTCTCTTTCAATAGAAAAAGGAATGATTGAAATCGCTGCACTTTTAACTGTAATAGAAAATAAAAATCCGCATACAATGCATATAATCAAAGCAAACGGTAAAAGTGAGAAAGAAGCTGTTTCTGAATTATTGCGAAGCATGAATATGATTCTTATAAAATTCAAATAACTATTCACTGACGCCAGAATCTAAAATCAAATCTTTCCTGTTTTTTGCCGTAATACCGGCATGGATTGATGTCTATGCCGCCGCGTCTTGTATAAAAAGCCATAACACAGATATTTGAGGGATTCAATCTATTATAGATGTCAGAAAATATTTTCTCACAGCAACTCTCGTGAAAATCCTGATGTTTCCTGTATGAAACGATATATTTCAAAAGCGACAATTCGGTAATCTTTTTATCAGAAACATATTCAATATAAATCGTAGCCCAGTCCGGCTGTCCTGTAACAGGGCAAAGACTTCTAAGCATGTTAGAATAAATTCTGGTTTCTTTCTCATCCGGAAGGTTTTCAGTTTCCAATAGAGATGAATCATAATTATATTTTTCAATTTTTGTATCTATATCATCAATAAGAACCGCATTTTCTATTTTTGTAATTACCGGATTGATTTCATCATGCTTAATAAATTCTATGGACAATTTATCAGAAACAACAGCTTTTGAAAGATCGGATATTATCAATGCTTTAACTTCCGACTCATTGGTAAAGCGCTTCATGGCGAAACTTCCCAGGTACAGCTTCAGTGACTTGGATTCAATTATATTTTGTGAATCAGCTGGATATATCAATCTGAGAATTCTGTTCTCCGGCTTTCCTCTATCATTTAGATAACTGAATTCATAAGAATTCCAGACATCATAACCGTTAAATAATGTATTATTAATTCCGTTTTTTTTTCTTGCCGCAGATCTTTCAATAGGAAAGAGAATTTCCGGAGAATATTCTAAATCAAACGAGGTCTTATTTCCAAGAAGAATATCCATTACACACTGCCGTATTTTTTAACAAATTCATCATATCCGTTTTTCCGCAAAACACATGAAGGGCATGTACCGCATCCCATACCGAAATAATTCTTTTTATCTGATCCGTTATAACATGTCATGGTCTCTTTTAGAATGTAATCAAGAACTCCCAGATCTTTGGCCATCTTAAATTCATCAGCTTTTGTCAGCCACATCAGCGGTGTATGAATAACCAGATTTCTTCCGCTAAGATCGGTTGAAAGATTAATAGCTACCTGTGCGGATTTGACAAAAATATCCCGGCAGTCAGCATAACCCGAATAATCCGTTTCGCATATTCCTGTTACAAGATGGCGGATATTCAGAGTACTCGCCCATCCGGCAGCAACTGTCAAAAAAAGAAGATTACGGTACGGCACAAAACTTGAAGGAACAGAACTGTCCAATTGATGCCCTACCGCAACATCTCCGCCGCCGCTGAAAAGATTGGATATAACTATATCTTTGATAAATGATATATCGACTGTTTTAAGTTTTACCTTGTTATCTGCGCAGATTTTCTCTGCAACTTTCGTTTCAACAGAATGCTTCTGATTATAAAAAAATGAAATTGCATGTACATTCGCGAAATTCTGTTTAGCCCAGAACAAACAAGTTGTTGAATCCTGACCGCCGCTCATAAGAACAAGAGCATCATCATGTCTGTAACTATTATCCATTAAACTCCCCTTTTATCTGCCTGCCATATTATCTTATGAATCTGAATTGAAATAGAAGCATCAAGTCTGTTTGATAAAATAAAATCTACTATTTCTTGCGGATATATTTTGCCCCATTGCGGAGAAAAATATATCCTTACATCATTATTCATCTTACGTATCATTTTTATTTTCTCGAGTATCCACGGGAGATCTTCTTTTGCCGCAACAAACTTGATGCAGTCTTTACGCTGAAGTAAGTTTATATTATTTTCATCAAATGATTCACCGGCAAGTGATGACGGCGTCTTGATATCGCATACAAAAACTGCATTATCTGCGGAAAATTCAATTTTCTGAGACCCGTTAGTCTCGATAATAAAAACGACATCGGGATATAATTTTATAAGTTCATAAATTCCGGATGCACGTTTTTTTAATAGAGGCTCTCCGCCGGTAAAAAGAATTTTCAAATTCGGATAATCTTTTGTCTGACTGAAAATAATACTGCTTAATTCATCGAATGTAAGAATCTCATTAATTTCTTCCCTGTAAGGAGTATCGCAGTAAGAGCAGTCCAGATTGCATCCCGAAAATCTGATTATGTAAACCGGGTCTCCGGCAAACGGAGCCTCTCCGCTCACGCTCATAAATCTTTCACATATTTCAAAATTCATTAAAAATCGCCGGTTTCGCAATATGACGTTTTGGAAATAACATTTTCATAAACTCTGACTTTAAAATCCAGTCTGTCATTACCTGATTTACATTCAGAATATATAAGCAGTGCAATATTTTCCGCAGTAGGTTTTTCAATAATATCATTTAAATTCTTATGATCGAGTTTACCGGTAATTTCCTTAAGATTTCCGAAATCCCAAAGAATACCGTTTGAATTAATCAGCGCAGAATCACCTTTCACCCAAACAGATACTTTCCACGTATGCCCGTGAAGATAAGCGCACTTGCCTGGATGATTCTTAATCAAGTGAGCAGAATCAAAAAATGCTTCGGTATAAATAGTCAGAATCATATTCAAAACCCGGTTTTTTTTGCGTTAGTCAGAACTGACGCATAATGTTTTTTAAATTCATTAGAACTCATATAATACCGATTATATCATCAATATCAGAATCCGTCAACTTTCCGCATGCTCCGAAAAAATCAGATGCTTTTGTTTTCTTTTTAATCCGTATAGATATATCTGCAAAACCCCCGTCAAAATTCTGAGGAAATGTCAGATTCATTCCCGCGTTTCTGAACCTTTCCGAAAGAGAAGCAGATTTTTCGAGAAGCGAAGACATCAAAGGATAACGAATACGCTTAAGATCCTGAATAAGAATAATATCATCTGAAGCGTTATCAAATACGGATATGATATCTTCCTTTCCGGTCAATTTTAAAATATCCGAAACAATTGCAACAGACTCCCTGAAAAGAGCAAATTTAAAACCTTTTGAGGTTATGAACGATTCATAAGCCGATATTATATCAGGTTCAAGCATTAACATTTCATCAAGAATCTTAAGAGGTGCATCCTTTTCGTTAAAATAATCCAAAATTGAATCAGGAATAAGTATATCATTTGCAGTTCTTCTGGAAGCGGGAATTCCCAGTTCATTCATTAAATCTGTATCGGAATAAAAATATTTACATGCTTTCAGTTTTCCCGAAAAAGAAAGCAACCCTGAATAGTTTTTCTTTATAATTTCATTTCTGAAATCTTCATGAATACTGACGGTTTTAACAGCTGGAAACTTAATAATAGAAGCATCACGCATTGCCTTATAACGGTTATGCCCTGATAAAATTCTAAAAGATGAACCATTTTCTATTAGTATAAGGGGACTGGCTAGTCCGCTTCTTTTTATTGAAATTGAAAGACTTTGATTATAAGGTCTTGAAATTTTATATTCTTCATCATAAACAACATCACTAATATCGGCCTCAAACATCAATAACTCCCTGTAATAGAGTATTCAATTCTTCTTCACTGACGACACGGACTTTTGAAAGCTTCTCAAGCGCTGAATTTGCGCCTTCTGTAAAAGGCGCCGTTGTAATAAAAATACCGGTTCTCGCCTTATTGTCATTGATAGCCTGGGCAAAATTACGTAAAGGTATTTCGCCAATTTTAGTTTTACGCCATCTTCTAACCCATACCAGAGCCTTATTTCCGGTAGAGCGTTCAGTTGCAAGAATATCTACTCCGTCATTTTCCTTATATGTCGTCAAGAACTCCGTTACCCGGAATCCGAGTTTTTCAAGAATTCTTCCGGAAACTATTCTGAATTTTTCTCCATCCAAAGCGCAGTATTTTTCAGTAAGATTATCTACAAACATGAAATCTGAACCTTCAGACAATTTCTCAGATGAAGATTTTGCTATTGAAGCTATTGATCTCAAATCAAATTTATTCTCAGCCTTGAGGCCGCAAATATTCCATAAAAAATTCTGAGGAAAAGCTTCTTCAATCCATGTTGTTGTTCTTTCAAAAACTGAATTTTCTCCTTTCTGAAATCCTGAAGCATCATTCATTTCTTTTCTCAGTTCAGTGATATATGATTGAATATTTCTGTAATTTCTGTCAATTTCTGCAAGCTTATTCCAGTAATCATATGCCTTGTTTGCCTGCTCGTCAAAAAGACATGCAAATCCGAGATCGTAAAGAACAGTAATTTCCTCTTCTTTCATCGAATTTTTTCTGCAGTAATTTAGCAGTGCTTCAAATTTCGAAACTGCTTCTTTATGTTTCTTTAAATGGCTGTGAAGAACAGCATCCAGACGCATCAGAACAAATAAAATGTAAGGATCTGATATCTTAGCCACAAGCTTTTCTACCAAAGACTGTGCTTTTTTAAAATCACGTTTACGCCTTTGCGCAAAAGCCATAGCAAGAGAAGCAATATCAGATTCGGGATTTTTTTCCATCGCTGTTTTAAAATAACCGATCGCATCCGCCGTTTTCTGATTCTGATATGAACACATTCCTGCTCCGAAAGCAGTTTCAAAATCAGGCTGTTTCGCACGGACTAGAAGATCGAAATAACGCTGGGAAATTTCATATTCTTCCTGACCAAGAGCAATAAATGCGCAATAATAGAGAGAATCATAATCGGAAGGCTCATACTTCTGTATATCGGAATAATATCTGAATGAATTTTCGAGGTCATCGCGGCTCAAAAATATCTTTGCAAGATTTTTCTCAACCTTAACTTTTGCAACTTCCAGATTGAATTTATTTATTTCTAAAACCTGAGTATAATGTTTTGCGGCATCATCATATTCGCCGAGCGACATATGGATTTCGGCAAGACGGAAATGGGAAATAAAATCGAACGGATCTGCATCTATAAGTTTACGGTATTCGTAAACGGCATCTCGAACGCGGTTTGTTTTTATGAATTCTTCGGCTCTTTTTGCAGGATCAAGCTTTTTGGATAGAAAACGGCTGTAATAAATATAACCGCCAAGAACAATAACCGCGCCTATAAAGAAAAAAACCATCATAAAAGCGTCCGTCCCGGCGGCATTATACTATTCTGAAAAAGCCTGCAGGGCAGCTTCCTCCGAATCATATATGTCGAACATTTCCATAAGCTCAACAACTTCGAAAATCTTTTTAACTGCAGTATTGATATTGCAAAGCTTAAGTTTCTTTTTATTGTCTTTGAGAATTCTCATTGTTGAAACGAATATCCTAAGTCCCGAACTGCTCATATATTCGACTTCCTCGAGATTCAAAAGAAGGTGGCACTCCGGCTCTTCTTTTATTATCTGGTTAATTCCTTTTTCAATATCGGCTGACAAATGGACGTCAAGTCTGCCATTAAGATATATTACAATTACATTATCAACTTTGTTGGTCTTCAAGCCCATAAATCCTCCGAAACCGTGCACACAAAATTATATTCACATAAAAGGCATTATTTCAAGCAAATAATTTCATTCTACTCCCATTGCCGCATCTTTCTTAGTTAGAAAAAGACCGGAAATGTTCAAAACTGCTATAGATAAAAAGAATAAACTTAAAATAAGCGCTGAAGTCTGTTTTTCTTCAGAAAAAAGATATTTGAAAGCCGCAAATAAAGAAGAAGATACCGGGAAAAAAACTCCGAAAAAATAAACAAGTGCCCTGTATTTGAGAGGATCAAAAAGCGGCATTACCATGGAAATGCCTGCAAAAAACATAAGAAGGGAAATTGATTGCGCAAAAACCGTAATCAATACCAGAAATTCATCAAGACGCATCTGACTGATCCAGTCTTCTCCGACATCAATGGACATGCATTTACCCAAAAGTGCAGGGCTGATAAAGAAAATGAGCCCTACCAGTACAAAAAGAAAACCGGTAATAAGAATACACACCTGCAAATAATTAGTTTTCTTACTTCTCATTAAAACCCTGCTCCGATAACTGCTTTTTCACAATTTCCATTGACTGTTCATTAAACGAGCTCAGATTATTTTGAGTAAAGTTTAAGTCAAGAAATATATTTTTGTGCGCCGGGAAATAGAAATCCGTTGGACAATTTTCTTCCGCCGTATTAAATTCACTTGCAAACAATTCAGGTATGCCGTTAAAAACTCTGGAAGCACCGCCGACAGAAGAATATACTGATATTATTTCATCATAGGAAAATCTTAACATCGCGGCACCTGACGCTTTGCCGAATGCTGAACAGTATTTATTATCCCCTATTCCGTCAAATAAAGGAGGAATAGAAATTGAAGAAGAAGCTTCCTGAAACATTTCTCCGGAAGAAAAAAGAAATTCTTTTCCGTTTAATCCCGAAAATGAATGAGAAATACACTGCAGTTTATTATTTTCAATTCTGGTTTCACCGAAAACATCTCTCATGAATTTTATTATTTTTTTTGATGAACTAAGATATTGCCCCGGAAAATTTATATCAAATAATGTATTAATTACTGATGGATTAAAAAGTCTGAAAGATGATTTCAAAAACGCTTCTTTGTTTGAAGAAACTGCATATAAACATGACAAAACATAAGGGAAAAATGTACTGAACACCGCGTCGAAAGTAAATTCCGATTCAAAAAAAGAACAGAGAAAAGGAATGTAGCCTATTGACTGAGCTGAACGGGGCGTCAAATAAAGGGCTTTCCGTTTTTTTGATATCATGTCTGCAAGTGAAATAATACCTTCTGATGATGAACCATTTTCTTGATTATCTGTATAATCAATATTTATAGCATTGTGATTTTTTATGACTGTATTGCTGAATTTAACAGGAATTACAAGCTGGGCATCAGATGCAGAAACCGGGAAATTCTGTTTTTCTGAAAGTATATCTATAACATAATCGGCTTTTTTTACAGCTTCATCCCTGAGCTGTTCATCATAATCAGAAATATCCATTATGATGTAATTGTAGGTAAATGAAAATGAAAACAGAATTGGAGCAATCAATGAAGAATCGCATTTAACCATGCTTCCGTGTGAAACATTAAGTAGATCAATATTCTCCGCCGCAGAAACCGCTGTCAGGCTTTTTTGCTTTTCATTTTCTTCTTTTTGGGAAAAAGGAGGCGTTATCTTCGCGTTAAACACATCAAAAACAGATGAACCGCTGTACGACAGATCGAGAATAACAGTCTTCCCTTTTCCGGAAAGGACTCTTGCCAGATTAGAAGCAACTGCAGTTTTTCCGCTTTTAGAACTACCGCAAACTGCTATTACTTTTGCAGAAACAGATGAAAACTTCTCTGCAGATTTAACAAGCGGATATTTCAAAAGCTTCATTGCCTTTATATATCCGCGCATTGCCTTTGGGGATAGTGAAAACAGATTTATACAGTCATCATTATTAAGCGAAATTAGTTTAACATCCGACAGAGCACGGAGTTCTCCGCGGGGTTCTGCATCGGAAAAAGGAAGATATCCGAAAAACGATCCTGGATTAAAGAAATTGGATTCGCCCTTACCGCCTGTTGAAACCGATTCCATTATTCCGGAATCAAGAAAATATACTGATTTTTCACCAAGGAGATCAAGTTCATCACCTTTAGAAAGATAATGTATGCCTGCTTTTTGTCCAAGTGCTGACGATTCTTCAAAAAGAAGAGATGAAAAAAAAGGATTTGCGGAGATTCTTTTCTGAGACGCATTCATTGAATTGCCCGGAGCATTTCTATCAGCTTTGCTTTTCC
>DAOMHE010000056.1:0-13164 GCA_035430785.1 Spirochaetota bacterium
GCCGAAAAACTTAAAACCATTATACAGCATAGAAGTGCCGGAATCGCGCTCTCAGAAATAAAAAAAATAGTTTCCGATGCCCATCAGGGTGAAATTCAGTCTCTTCTTTTAAAAAGATTAAACGAAATAAACAATGAAATCAGTTCTCTAAAAAATCAGCAGCAAGTAATCATCAAACTTTTAAAAATCAGGATTTCAGATTATCTTTCAAAAAACAACAAATCCATTTCTGAAATTCTAACAAAAGCAGGAATAGATTTCGGAAATTTCATGGAATGGCATAGAAATTTCGAGAATAATTCCCCTGAACTCCATTCTCTTTTTATGAAAAAAATAGGCCTAAGACAAAGCGAAATAAAAAGGATACGTGATTTATCAAAATAATCTTATTGCAGAATAGCGCAGTTCCGGACGAATGGCCTAAACAGGATAACAATGCAGAATACTTTAATACTTGCTCCGATGCGCGGAATAACAGACAAAGCTTACCGCACGGCTTTCGCGCGTAATTTCAGCGGATTTGACTACGCAGTTGCGCCGTTTGTTGCAGCTTCTGCAAGCGCCAATATGACGAACAAATTTCTTCGGGAATTTGATCTTAAAAATCCATGCCTTATGCCGACAGTTCCGCAAATTCTGAGCAACAATCATGAAGATTTTGTTCTAATTGCAAACGCACTTTTTGATGCCGGATACAAAACAGTAAACTGGAATCTGGGATGTCCTTTTCCGATGGTAGTGAATAAAAATAAAGGATCCGGTCTTTTGAGATATCCGCATATGATAGTTTCATTTCTTGAAAAATCCATTCCGCTTTTGAAATGCAGAATTTCCATAAAAATGCGTCTCGGCTTTGATGCTCCTGATGCGATATTCCAGCTTCTGCCTGAATTCAATAGTTTTCCGATAGAAGAGATAGTTATCCACCCGAGAACCGCGAAGCAGATGTATGCAGGAGTAACCGACCTTGATTCATTCGAAAAATGTCTCGAGTTAAGCAGACATGTAATTGTTTACAACGGCGACATTATTTCAGCATCACAGTTTCAGGAAATGTCCAAAAGATTTAAAATAAAAAAATGGATGATAGGCAGAGGAGCTCTAAGAAATCCGTTTCTTCCTGATGAAATAAAAAGCGGAAAGGAAATTCCGATTGAAGAAAAATATTCGCGTCTCAAGCGTTTTCATGACGAAATTTTCAGCGAATACAGCAATAAAATCGAAAATAAAACTCACATCCTCGACCGGATGAAAGGACAGTGGTTCTATCTCGGAAGTTTTTTTGATAACCGGAAAAAAGAACTTAAAAAAATCAAAAAAACTTCAAGCATCAAAAAATATCTCGAAGAAACGGAAATCATTTTCTCGAATCAGCAGAAATAAGAAGCTGATATTTTTCTTCTGTTTTTACATTAGCACAGAATTCGGCAAATTTTGCATAATCTTCTGTGCTAATTTCACCTTTCGGAATATACAGCTTTTGAACTGCCCGCAAAACCGAGCTCCCCTTTTTCTTGTTAAGCGTAAACTCGGCAGAGCACCTGCCGAAACTATATTTTTTTACAGTATTAAGCTCAATAGAAACATATTTCTCGGGCAAAGTATATTCAAATACATTTTCATCATTAACACTTTCGGAAATGACAACCGGCGATGATCTTTCGATACTTCTTGCATAAGCTGCAGCATTTGAATTATGCAGAAACGGAAAAATGATATAATCTTTACCCGCATCGGCAGCTTTAAAAGACAATATTCCTGATGCAGAAAACGAAAACTTATCTTTTGTTATAACCAGCCTGTCAAAAGCCGCATCTGCACGATATGCTTCCATTAAAGTCAGAACATTCTTTTCATTAAATCTTTCATCATCAAAATACTGCCTGAGATATACATAATCTCCGTAAAATACGGAATTATAATCAAATTTTTTGGTATTAACATCGATCTTAAAAAAAGAAATTGTTTTTCTGTCTTCTGATGATTTGACAACTGCGCTGTCAACACCACTGCCTGTAAATACAAATGCGGTTTCACCGGCATAAGAATCGGACACTACTCCGACCGGATAATGCTTATTTGAAAAATCAAGCCATAGCGGTTCTGTATTTTTTCTTTTAACATAAAGAAGCATAGCCGAAAAGCGCTCACTGAAAAATTGTCCGTCGCGGACAAAACTGTTTCTGACAAATGCAGGATAAGCATCGATCCCGGCTTCTTTCAGCATATCCGCGGCGAGATACGCTTTATCTTCAGCATCTGCCTTCTTTGAAGCGAACATGAGGTCATAACTGCCTAAAGAATAATCAAATCCTCCGCGCGTATCAATCTTCGAATTGATATAATCATAAATGATTTTTATTTTATCATCATCGGACTTTAATTCTTTTATGCCTTCGGGAAGAGAAAAATTATTGATATAATTTTTTTTTGCGATTATTTTATCAAAATCGTTTTCGGATCGTATATTCCAGAAAGCATAACTTAGAAGTGATTTCGAATAGTATCCCGAATAGTTCTCCTGTTTTCTCGGTAGAATATTTTCTGCAGCAAAAGAAAGAATAGTTTCATCAGGATATACAGCTTCCTCAACTTTTACCAATGAACTGTTGTATAAAACAGTTTTTTCACGGCTCCGGTTTATCAGTTTCACTTCCGCATGCTTCAGCGAACGCCAATAATCCTGAATATTAAACATGAATGATGAATAATATTTTGAGCCGAAATAAGAATAATCATAAACTCTTGTGCGGTAAGCAATGTGAAGAAGAGAATTCGGTCTAATTCCGTCAACAGTAATATAGGTTCTGCCGGCATTGCTGATTCTGTATGAATCATTGAATGTTCCATCAGGATGATACACTCTGGCCCTGATTATTTCCGCGCCTGAAGGTATCTGAATTTCTCCATACTCATCAGCATCAGAATCACTTCTGACATAAACCAGAAATTCTTTGAAAACAGAAAATTTTCCGCCTTCAGTCATCAAAATATAATCGCCTTTAAATAGAGCATCATACCGCGGCTCTTTTTGATTTTTTACAAAATCAGATATTTCTGAATCAATTTTCTTCTGATTTCTGTACTTCTCAAAAACATTTGAAAAAATAGAAGACTCAGTGAAAGAAAGATATTCCGGAAGAGATGAATTTTCTGGTGTTAAAGCAAGCATTTTAGAATAATACATTCCTGCACCGCTACCGCTTTTCTTTTCCATCAGATCAAGGAGATAATATGCTTCATAGCTTTCATTCAAGGAAATCATTTTGAGAAGAATTTTACGAGCTTCTGAGCCCTTGCCTGATTCGATAAGGGCGCGGGCATACATCAGTGAAAAATCATTTTCACCCTGCTTATGAAATTTTTCAACAACAGATAAAGCTTTTGAATAGTCTCCCTCTTTCATGTATTTCATATAAAGACTTTTGCGGATTCCGCGCCCGGAGCCTCCAGAAAGAACAGCATGGAGAGAATCTTTATCGTATGAACCTTTCAGTTCAAGATCCCGATATAGAACCAATTGAATCACTTCGGTGTTCTCTGGATATTTTTTTATAAAATCAGCGGCTTCCGAATAGAATCTCTTATTAAGTGAGAGCTTGTAAAGAATCCATATATAATTTTTTACGCAGTCGTAAGTGCGTTTTTCAGAAATGAGCTTTTCGCATTCAGTAAGAGCTTCAAAAAAACGTTCTTCACTTACCATTTTTTTCATTAGAAAAACCCGCTCGTCTCGATCAGGGTTATCATTAATTCCTGTCAGCGAAGCAAGCATTTCTCCATTGCCGTATTTCAAATAAATCCATGATGCATATTGAAAACGGCAGTTAACGCCGGAGGACAATGCTTTTTTATAGTAATCACCTGCAAGCATAGATCCCAGATTTGTAAGGTATTCCGCAGTCTCAAAATACTTATTCTGCTTTATAAGCTCTCTTAAAACAGGATCATCCATATCCGAAAGATTTCCCTTGTTTTTAATGGAAACCTGCGCCATTGGTCTGAATTTTTTATCAAGAAGGGCTGCACGAAACTTGGAACTTTGATAAGAACTGTCAGCCTGGAAACAATTAAGCTTTATCTTAATATCAGAACGCCCTTTTGATACAGCAATCAGTCTCATGGTTTTTCTTAAACTTCCGGTATTATCAATGACCATTTTTCCGTCAGAATAAACAATATATTCTGAGTTTGAATCTATCATTAGAATTCCATCAGCACCAGCAGATACCGAAGAATCCAAAACGGCAGTTCCCGAAAATGAGCGGAGATAATTATCCGAAATAAAATAACCTTCATCTGAAGAAATCACAATATTTTTGGCAGGTTTTTTTTCATTTGAAGAAAAATATAAGTCATTGTATCCGAATTCTTTCTGTGTCGAAAGCTTCCAGGACATAATGGTACTTTTGCTTTTAACGTAATCAGATTTATCTTTTTTTCCGGACAATATTTCAATTTCATCTTTAAGTCCGAATGCAATTGAATATAGTGCCGGATTCTTCGTTTTTGAAGTAAACTGGTCAAAATATTTGATCAGTTTTTCTGTTCCCATCAAATAATTAAAATTACATAAATTGAAAAGGAGTGGCGCGCATCCTGCATCATCCGGATTAGCTTCTAACTGTTTCATTAAAGCGTTCATCTTTTCAGAAGAATCTTCATATATCGGCAATCCGAATAAATTAAATGATATAAGTGCCGCGGACAATACAAATATCTTTTTCATTTTTTCTCCAAAACAATAAACGAATCTTCTTTAATTGAAAAGTTCAAAAGCAATAAACGCAGCTTCGAATATTCATCCTTTGTTACTACGCCTTTTTTTATCGAAGTTTTCACCATGACGGTTATTTTATTCGATGCAGTTTTCGATACAGAGAAAGAAAGACTTACACATTTAAATGAAGAGTTAAGCGACTCAGGTATTCCGGTAAAAGAATATCCTTCAGGAATTTCGTATTCGAAAACAACTTCACTCGAATAGTCAGTTGAAAAATAAAGATCATTCTCGCGGAAAGAATATCTTCTCAAAGAGCTTAAGAAATCATCCTTTTGCATGACGGCAGGAATTGTTATATATGAAGAACTTTTTCCGGCAAATTCCCTGAGATAACCTCCATAGGAATATTGAAGCGGTTTGCCCGGAGATTTTTCAGCAACAGAAAACGAATTTATTGCCGATCCGGCGTATTCATTTCTCCAGTATTCTTCAATCTCACTTTTCTTCTTTTTTTCTATATCAAAAGATTCACGCGAGTAAAGAGCAAGAGAGCCTGTCTTATAAAGCAGTCTCGAAAATTCTGCATCACCATTCGGAAATATTTTTACCTTGTTTGTAACTTTGTCTAGGTTTTTATCATAAAGCGCCGGATCAATGTACTTAATACCATGACCTTTTTTTGAAACGATAAAAGCAGAAACTGATCTGTCGTTATCAGGCAGTTCGTATATATCTGCCCTGTCAACAGTTCCGTCCAGAAACAATCCGCCTTTATAATTTACATAGCATATTGCATGATTAAATGCGCCTACATATGGAAAATCAAGATCTGCATGGCCTGAATTATTGGTTCTCAAAAGTGCAAGACGCGAGTCAAATCCGCAATATTCATAAAAGGCAGAAAGAAGCAAAGCCGTATCTTTGCAGTCACCTAGAGAAGAATGATAAACTGAATCAGTACTTCGCGGCACAATCGAACCAGCTCCTAATTCAAAACCGACATAACGGATGCGCTTTGTAATATATTCATATATTCGGCGTATTTTTTCTTCGTCAGAAACACCTCTGGTAAGTTCATCAGCCTTGCGTTTCATTTCATTAGTCATAACAGTTTTATCATCTATAAGATCACAGTACCATTTATTAAATTCTTTCCAGTCAGAAAACGAACTGAGCGCAATTGAAGGCATTCTGTCTGCATACGGAAGCGAGTTTTCTTCCGGCTTAACTGGATTAAGTCCGCTAATCGAAAACAAATAACTGATTTCATTATTATCATTTATAACATTGCACTTTTCTTTCGAATTATAAATCTTCCAGTTTAAAGGAATTTTTGACTGAGTAACAACCCTTGATGTAGAAAAAAGAAAACGGTCAGTACAATCAAAAAACTTACGTGATGAATAATATCCCTTCAGATGACTGTTTCTTCTGGTTAGAGAATATTCGAAATAAATAACATCTCCATTTGCAGCCTGTGAAAAATTCGCAGTCACCGATTCCATATCATAATAAAGCCGGCTCTCAGCATCCGATTCATTTTGAGATGATATATTCGTAACTTCTGTTTTATTTGAATTAGATATTATATACGCATGAATTCTATCGACAGAGTCGGCCGAAGGATCAATCCAGAATGACTGACTCTTTACATTTTGCGCGTTCTCGGAATTATTTATAAGAACAGCCTTGCGTCTTTTTTCGCGGATCATTCCGTCGGAAAAAACCTTTTCTACAGAATCATCAAAAAGAACAACAGCAGGCTCATTCTGATATTTCAAAGCCTGGCTTTTAAGTTCAGAAATATTTCTTGCCGGAAGATACACATCAAGAGGTTCTGTTTCCGACACTAAATAGTGATACAATTCTTTGTAATAGCTGTTCGAAGAATCGTGCTCGTACGCTTTTATAAAATAAGCGGAAGCTTTGGATTCTTTCAACGCACCTGAAAACGTTTCTCCTAAAAGAAAATCAGCATACGAATTCCAAGGCGCCATACGCTTGACCGAATCAATCAAGGCGCCTGACATTGAAACATCATTTGAATAAAGAAGATATTCCGCGTATCGCAAGGCATAAGCCGGATTTTCAGGAAACGAAGTCTGAACAAATTTAAGATCGGCTCCGTATTTTGCCGTGTAATATGAAGCATCGAGAAGAATATTAGCAAGCGATGTATTTCTTTTTGCAAGAAGTGCATTTCTGAGATATAAGTAAGCCCTATCCGTCATCCCGCTTGAAAAATATGATTTATAATATAAAATATCTGAAGAGTATTTCCATCCCGAATTTTTTAGAGCAGCTGCTTCTTTTTCTGCAAGGTCATACCAGCCTCTTTCGGAAAAGTATGCCCCTTTCAAAAGCCGCGTCGATGGCGAATAAGCATTTTTCTTCTCAAGTGAATTAATTATTTCACCGCATTGATAGAACATCTTGTTTTTCAGTTTAAGAAATCCCAGCTGAACAAGTGATTCATAGTTGGTTTTGTCAGCATTGTATGCTGCGCGCAGAAAAAAATCTTTTTTAGATGCATTATCCTCGGATAATGCGCGGTAATAGGCAGCCTGAGAGTAATAATAATCGGATATATTTACCGATGAAAAATCCGCTGAACACGGATTTTTAGATAATGAAGCAAATCCTGAAGAATATTTAACATATCCTCTGAAAAAACTGTCAGAACTATCTGAAGAATCAAGATAGTCTGGTGAAATCTGTTTTGAACTTATTATTTTTCCGTTTGAAACTTTTGGTGATTCCAAAAAATTAAAAGCAACATTGTCCGTTGATAATGAAAAACGCATCGAGCCGTTCTGCGACGGAAGTAAGCGCACTTCTATCAGATGAACACCTGAAGAAATTTTAGCTGAAAACAAATCCTGAACCTGAAAAAAAATCCGCGTATCTTCTCCCTTATAAACTTCAACTCCGTCGATTAGAATCATCATGAATCCCGATCTGCCGATAAAGAATGAAGCTTCTGTTTCAGATGTGCATTCTGCATATGTCCGTAGAATAAAAGCACCGTCACTGTTCAGATAATTTTCCGGTGCAACAGAACCCTGGTTGTCAGATCTGACTATACCTTTCTCATTACTAAAAAAAGGCGAAGAATCAGCTTTTTCCATATCGCCTTTGCTGAAATTCTTAATCGGAGATGAAATCTCAAAAAAGAGAGGATAACCTTTATCTTTTATATCTGAACATTTTTTAAAATTATATGAATCAGAATATACTTTCAACCGGATTGCTGCATCAAGTTTTGCAAAATACGGCGAATACTTTTTTTCTTTTTTAATCGAATCAAGAATAGCAAGACAATCTGCGGATAATTCGGGATTTTCGGACAGTTCATAAAGAAAAAACATCTTAGCGGCTTCACGCGCACTGCCTTCAAACTTGGCCCGCGAAAGAGACTGAAGCGCTTCTTTATAGAAGGACTTCTTTTTATAATCAAAAAATTCCTTCTCATCTGCCGGTACAGCAGCTGACAGAACCGACGATATCAGAATACAGAGTGAAATGATTTTTATACGCATTTTATTTCCCTATACAGAATCTTCCGAATATCGAATTAAGAATATCATCAGGAGATATTATTCCGGTAATTTCGGAAAGTGAGTTTATCAATTCAGCCGCATCGACCGCTATTATCTCCTCAGGATTTCCGCAAATAATGGAATTCACCAGATTATCGGCCGCATCCGAAGAATGTTCGAGAATATTAATAACACGCATATCAGCAATGAAGGAATTTGTACATCCTGAAAAATTTGACCTTACGGCTTCAGAAAGTTTCGAATGAAATTCCGAAAAATTGTAACCGGTTAATGCAGAAAAATCAATCACTTCACGAGCAATTTTTTTCTTGATGAATGCGATTTCCTTATCGTCTGCACAATCAGTTTTATTTAAAAGAATAACGGATTTTTTATTTTCTGTAATTTTCAAAATCTCTTCATCAAAGGAATCAATTCCGGATATCGCATCAAGCATTATAACAGAAACTTCCGCCTTAGCTAGTATTGCCCGGCTCTTCTCAATTCCGATTTTTTCAATTTCACAATCTGCATCCCGTATTCCGGCCGTATCATAAAGATTAACATGAACTCCGCCGAATTGAACCGTCTCTTTTATCATGTCGCGCGTCGTTCCGGGAATATTGGATACGATTGCTCTTTCGGAATTAAGAATGAGATTTAACAGACTCGATTTTCCTGAATTAGGTTTCCCGACTATTGGAACGTCTATCCCGCCGCTTAATTTTGCGCCTGTTGAACAGCGTCGAAGAACATCTTTAACTTCATCCCGAATTTCCTCAGCCTGCCGAACGGCTTCAGACCGGCTGATAAATTCTATCTGTTCAGTCGAAAAATCAATAGCGCTTTCGATATCTCCCTTTAAAAGAATCAATTTATCGCGGAGACTGTTTATAACATTTTTCAATGAACCGTGCATCTGCGAAAGCGCCGTGTTTATTTCCCAGTCACTGCGGGCACAGATGAGAGCATTGACGGATTCCGCTTCAGTTAAATCCATTTTCCCGTTCATGAATGCTCTGCGCGAAAATTCGCCCGGCTCGGCCATTCTCGCTCCGCTTTCAACAAGAAATGATATTATATTCTTTACTATCAGAGGATTGCCGTGACAGCTAAGCTCAACGGTATCCTCTCCTGTAAAACTTGCTGGTGATTCAAAATATGAAAGAATTAGTTCATCAAGAACACGACCATTCGAAGAAAGTTTACCATACACAGCTTTGCCATGGGAAACTTTTGCATATGATGAAAAAGAATTTCTGAAGAGATTTAGCGCGCCGTCTCCGCTTACGCGGATGACTGCCAGAGCCGAATTGACAAAGGGAGTCGCCGGCGCGCAGATTATATCATTCACTGACATTTTTCGGAAGTATTTTTACCTTTCGGTAAATTCCCATTCCTTCGCTTTTTGTTTCTACTTTATCATGATTCTGCAAAGAAAGATGAACAAGTCTGCGCTCAAAAGGATTCATCGGCTCAAGCACAACCGGCTTACCCGTCCTCATTACTTTTTTTGCAGCTTCGAAAGAAACTTTTTTGATGGCACGTTCGCGTTTTGCGCGGTAACCTTCTATATCAAGAATTATCTTTTTTTCTGTTGCAGTCTGCTGACTGACTATAACATTCACTATGAACTGAATCGCTTCAAGGTTTCTTCCTTTCTTTCCGATTATCAGTCCCGAGTCTTCGCTCTCAAATTCCACATAAACTTTTGACTCGCCTTCATGAAATTCGTTAATGATATATTTTACGCCCATGCGTGTAAGGATCTCATTCAGAACGGTTTTAACGTTCGCACCGACATCCTTAACATCCGCATTATAAGTTACTCTTATTTTTGCCGGTCTTGAAACACCGAATCCGAAAATTCCGCTTTTCCCCTCATCGATTATTTCTACGAGGTTGTCGTCAACGGAATCCGCATTCAGACCAAGCTCTTCGGCAGCGCGCCGTTTTGCATCTTCTACGGTTTTTCCTTCAACTTCAATGACCTTCATTTTGTTCCTCCTGCCTTGACAGTCTTAGCCGGCTTTCTTGTTATATAAAGCTGATGGGCAATCTGAAGAGCATTCTGTACTATCCAGTAAATAACAAGTCCTGAAGGCATACTCCAGAAAAAGAAAAGGAACATTACAGGCATAAGCATCATCATCATTTTCTGCTGAGGATTTCCAGTGTCCATTGTTGTCATCTTCTGCTGAAGGAATGAAGTCACTACCATTATCAATGGAAGAATATTAAGATTAAGTCCCATTAGATGACCGACTGTATCCGGCATTGAAAGATCCTGCATCCAGAAAAAGAATGGAGCTCGCCACATATCAATCGAATTGCTGAGTGCGCTGTAAAGCGCGAAGAAAAAAGGCATCTGAATAATAAGAGGCAGACAGCCTCCAAGCGGATTAACCCCTGCATTCTTATAAAGCGCCATCATTTCTTTCTGAAGTTCCTGCGGTTTATCTTTGTATTTAATTTTAAGTTCAGCCATTTTCGGAGAAAGCTCGGACATCTTCTTCATAGAATTAGTTGATTTTATCGTAAGCGGAAGAAAAATAAGCTTAGTCAGAATTGAAAGCAGGATTATAGAAACACCGAGGTTTCCGAATACGCCGTTTATTCCGAATAGAATCTTAAGAACGACCCATCTGATCGGCTCAATCCATTTATTTATATCGACTGCAGGCACAATGCTTTTATCTACTGCAAGAAGAATATCCTTATTCTTTTCAGCAAGTGCTACTTTTATTTTGCGTTCAGCAGTTTCTCCGCTTTTAAGTTTAGCGTTTGAAGAAACAAGAGCGGTTCTGTGACCAGGAGTTTTTCTGGAATCATATTTTACTGCATCAGCCTTGAAGTTCTGAGGAATCATAACAAGTGAAATGAAGCGGCTTGAAACACCAGCCCAGACAGGGTTCTTTCCTTCTTTTGTATCTGTTTCGTCAGAAAACCATCCGCCGCCTTTTTTACCTTTTTCGAGATCTTCAGGATCTTCCGAAAGAGCATAAATCGTACTAGGCGCGTTATAATAACCTTCGTAGTTTTCAATCTGAGGACCGAGAAAATCCGGCGAGGTTAAATAAATGCTTCCGGAAGGAAATTCAAATTCATCGGCAGATGTATTTGTAATACGGAATGCAACATCAAAAGAATGAGTTTCATTATTGAATAGATAGCTTTTTTCAATGATTATGTTTTTACCGTTGATCTCGGCAGTCAGAGCATAAACAACTTCATTACCTTCGGCTTTTTTCACTTCCCAGATTTCATCATCAAGAGAAGATCCCGAAAGAAGTTCTTTGTCTGAAAAATATACCGGAAAATCAAGATATCCCTTAACGTCGAGTTTTTCACGGCCAGCGACAAGTTCAATCTGTTTTTCACCGTACTTAATACTTTCTATACGCGCGCCCTTGTTTGAAAGAACTGCTTTGTAATTTTTAACATTTATTGAACTTTTAGTTTCAACCGCAGGAGTCTTTGCTGAAACTTTCTGAATTTTTTTTGTTTCAGTTTTTTCAGTTGTATCGGTCTTTTCATCGGCTTTAGGCTGAGAAGCATCTTTTTTTGATTCGGCTTCAGCAACAACCTGAGTTGCTTGCGGCACAGGCTTCTTTCCGAAAAACTGCCCCCACGCAATCCAAATAACCAGAGAGAGTACAATTGCTATAATTAAATTCTTATTTCCCATTACCGGTTCCTTTTAATAGGTTACCAGGAAAAGGAAGGCTTATTTTTCAGGAACGGGATCATATCCGCCCGGAAAAAACGGATTGCAGCGCAGAATTCTTTTCATCGAAAGAAAAGAACCCTTCAGCAAACCGTATCTCTTCAGAGCCGTTACAGTATACTCCGAGCATGTGGGATAATACCTGCATGCCGGCGGAAGCAAAGGCGATATGACATATTTATAAACCTTTACGGCAAGGACCAGAATCCATGCGATAAAAGCGAAAAAATTTCCCAACACCGGTCTCATTAATCAATAATCCCGTTTTTCCGCGCGAGATACTCAAATTCGGTTCTGATGCCGGAAAAATCCGACTTCGAGATTCCGTCTGACGCTTTGATTATTAACACGGGGTTTCCCCTCATGCACGGCAGAAATTCTCTCACAACGGCTCTAAGCCTTCTTTTAATCCTGTTTCTTTCATGCGCCTTACCGCATCTTTTGCTGACGGAAAATCCGACAAGAGGACAAGAAGGAGCTGCAATAAGCCCTTCCTTTTCCCATTTTGCAGTATTTCCAGAAAAAATTGCGATATCGGCACCTCTTATCCTTCTTCCTTCTTTAAATACGAGCGAAAAGCTCTTTTTTCCTTTAAGAGAATTCCGCTTTTTAATCATTATTTTGCGTATTTAGTATCAGAAACAGTAAGTTTGTGACGTCCTTTTGCACGGCGTCTTCTAAGAACATTAATTCCGTCTTTAGTTGCCTGTCTTGCTCTGAAACCATGAGTTCTGATTCGCTTCTTTTTACTAGGCTGATAAGTTCTTTTCATTTGAAATACCTCTTATATAAGTAATATAGTCTGCTTTAGTAATTCTTTTCCATTGTGGGAAAAACGCTTAAAGTTAAAAACATGCCTAGTATTGTCAATTGAATTTTTGGCACATTAATTGAATTCTATCAGTCAATTATAGCGAAAGAAGGCTGAAAAGGCAGGAAACCGACTCAACAACTGTTTTTCCGGCCGTATCAACCAATATCCGGGGACTTTCCCATGTTTCGTACTTCCGGCTGGAAACATTTTCCCAATCAGGCAGAACAAGTCCCGGAATGTCAGATTTTCGGGACTCAATTCTTCTGCGGTGCTCAGTCTTATCAGAACAAATCACTTCAATATTAATATAATCCGCATGTTCATCTGGCGGCGACAACTGAAATCGTTAATATAAAAACAG
>DAOMHE010000057.1:0-13104 GCA_035430785.1 Spirochaetota bacterium
ACTAATTTTTTGCTCATTAGGACGACCGAGGTTATCACTATTAAATAATTGGTCAGGTTTTGATTCAAGTCCAGGTTGTATATTGCTTATATTTATAATTCCTGTCGAATCCATGAGGATTTTATTTCCTTTAGCAGGAATTATTAGAAGCTGTTTCTTATCAGAACTTATTTTTACTTGCTTTATTGAAAGAAAAAAATTCGGATATGTATTTTTCAAGACCTCCAAATGAAGAGTTCTTCCTTTTTCAGTGATTGTTGCTATCTTAGTAGAACTGCATCCGACTATTATCATAGATACTACTATTACCAATAAAGTATTTCTTAAATAAGAACTCATTATATTTCCTCATCTTTATTATTTATCAGTGAGCAAAATGAAATTCTTCATTTTTATCAAGTCATTTTCTAAGATTATTATAATAATAAATGTATCTTTTATTATTTAGTTTGAATAAAAGATACATAGTTTAAATATTTTTGAAAAAACATCAGAAAATATGCCATTACGATATAAATACTCTTCATAATTTCATAAATCGATATAGAAACAGATAATAATTGCATCAATATTTCTAGAAGTATCAGCATGATAGAAAATAGAAATTATCCAGTTACTATAATAATTTAAAGAACAGATATGAATTTGATATTTACATAATCAGCAATATTAAAGAAAGTTCCGTATTGAACTACGGAACTTTCTTTAATATTACAACTGCGGCCCGGCTCCGATTTTAAATTTACCTTTGAAGTAATATTCCCTGTTCTTTGCACTTTCTTTTAAAAATTCATCAGCACCTATCTGTTTAATTCTGCAGATATTATAAACTTTCAAATTATGCGGCACTCTTTCTGCATTGGCTGCAAGCGGCATCAGCTTCCTGCAAGGAAAATCCGAACAGTCCCCGCAAAAATCTATTTTTTTTGCTTTTACGCATTCCAAAGTTTCGCAGTCTTTATGAATTGAACATCCGCCCTGAATTCTGCAGCCCTTACATGCAATCTCTTCGGGAGTTACACCGAAACGCTCTGCAAACATCTGCCAGATATCCTTTCGATTGTTCGGTTTATAAACTTCACAGTTAATGCAGTCAATTCCGCAAGGTGAGATATCATTACTATTCATAATTCCTCCTGTTAAAGAATTTTTTTTCACAAAATCCGGAAATCTCTCTTAAAGTAAAGAATAAATATTTTATTATTGTCTAATCAAAATATCCTTATAAATATAAACATTAATCATCAAAGTAAAACATTATTAAAGGATTAACTATGAATGAACTTTTTTCAGAAAAACTGCAGGAACATATTCCCTATATTTATTCTCTTTGTTATAAAATAACAACCGACAGTGATATCTCAAAGGACATAGCACAGGAAACTCTGTTAATCGCATGGTAAAAGCAATCACAACTGAAAGATATTGATAAACTTAAACCTTGGCTCAGAAAAATTGCTTTAAACATCTTTCTAAAACAAAAAAGAAAAGAAAGGATAAAAGTTCTATCCGCTGAAGAACTCTCCGAAACCGAACAAGACGGATATAGATTTGAATTTATCAGCCCCGCTCCTTCAATGGAAGATGAAATTATAGCCGATGAAACTATAAAATCAATCCGAAACGGTTGCTTTCTCGCGATGGCCAGAAAACTGACTCTCGAACAGCGAATTACATTTTCTTTAGCGGAAATGTTTGAAATATCTCTGGATGAAATTTCTGATATCTTGAACATTTCAATCCCTGCAGTAAAAGGGCTTCTATTCAGAGCAAGAAAAAATATTTTCAATTTTTTTTCAGAAAGATGCCAATTCTAGGGTATTTTTTATTTCTGTAATTTTTCTTGACACAACCGCAGACAAAGAAGAATTACTTCTGATGAAATATCTTCATACATATTCATTCGCTGAAACCACTCCTTTCCTTTTAAGCTGCGGAAAAACGCTGTCTAATGTAAACGTAGCATACGAGACCTGGGGAACCTTAAATACGGATAGAACAAACGCTATTCTTATTTTTCATGCGTTTACCGGATCATCTCATGCTGCACGTCATCATGAAAAGGACATAGAAGGATGGTGGGAAACCTATGTAGGAAGCGGAAAAGCTTTTGATACAGATAAATATTTTATAATATGCGCGAATGTTCTTGGAAGCTGTTACGGATCAACAGGACCTTCTTCTTTAAATCCAAAGACAGGTAAACCATATGCTTTAAATTTTCCTTTTATAACTATAAGAGATATGAATTCCTCCATCAAAAATCTCACTGATCATCTTCAGATTTCAAGATTCTTAGCTGTTGCGGGTGGTTCAATGGGAGGAATGCTGGCTCTTGACTGGAGCATAGCATACCCTAATTCTACAAAATCTGCTATAGTTTTAGCCGCATCACACAGCCAGCCTGCTCAGGCAATTGCTTTTCATCAGGTCGGACGTCAGGCAATACTTCAGGATCCCAGCTGGAAAAAAGGAAATTATTACGGAAGTGAAGAGATACCAAGATTAGGACTTTCACTTGCAAGAATGATTGGTCATATTACTTATCTCAGCGAAAAAAAGATGCATGAGAAATTCGGCAGAAAACTTCAGGATAAAGCTGAACTTAGTTTTGGTTTCGATTATGAATTTCAGGTTGAATCATATCTCCGTTATCAGGGACATAAATTTGTAGATAGATTTGACGCTAATTCTTATCTTTATCTTACAAGAGCTATTGACTATTTTGATATCAGAATTGATCACGGAGAAGGATCTCTTTTTTCAGCATTTGAAAAATCAAAGTGCGATTATCTCATGTTAAGTTATTCCACAGACTGGCTTTATCCGCCGGAAAATATGAAACAAATGGCAAATACTCTTAGAGGTTGCGGAAGAAGAGTTGTTTATCTTGATATCGATACTGATAACGGTCACGATTCATTTCTTATTGATAATCAGGTTATGGTTTCAGCTGTTAAAAATTTTCTTTCCCAGGAAATTGACACTGCCGAGAATAATGTATGAAAGAAACCATTTTTAATATTGGATATGATTTGATCACCAAGGAAATTCCGGGCGGCTCCAGAGTTCTTGATCTCGGCTGCGGCGATGGAGAACTTCTTGCAGAATTAAAAAGAAAAAAACGCATTGAAGGTTTCGGAATTGAAATTTCACCTGAATCAGTCGGAATTGCACTTTCTAAAGGAGTTTTTGCCTGTCAGGCAGATATAGATGAAGGCCTTTCTGATTATAAAGATAATTCTTTCGATTACGTGATTTTAAATCAGACTATTCAGAATACTAAAAGACCTGAATATGTATTAAGAGAAATAATGAGAATCGGAACTCGTGTAATAATCAGTTTTCCCAATTTTTCTCATATTCTAATTCGCATGAATCTTTTTTTCCGCGGAAAAATGCCGAAAACGAAGTCTCTTCCATATGAATGGTATGATACTCCGAATATTCACATGCTATCAATTAAAGATTTTCGTACTTTTTGCAGACAGAAAGGTTTTTCAATTGAAAAGGAAATTAATTTCAATACTAATATAAATAATAGCACTTCATCTAAAAAAATAGTTTTTCCGAATCTTTTCGCAATGTACGGATTATTCGTCTTAAAAAAAGACTGATTTGAGGGATTTATATGCTTCTAAATATTGTATTTCTTATAGCCGGCATCGCTGTTATTATATACGCAGCTAACCTCCTTGTTGACGGTTCTGCATCAATAGCTAAAAAACTTAATGTTTCTGATATCGTAATCGGTCTCACAATTGTTGCTTTTGGAACTTCAGCTCCCGAACTCACTGTAAGTCTTTTTTCTGCGGCAAAGGGAAGCACAGATCTTGCAGTAGGAAATGTAATGGGCAGCAATATAGCTAACATCTTTCTTATTCTCGGAGCATCTGCTTTGATCTTTCCTTTAACAATTCAAAAGAATACTCAATGGAAAGAGATTCCTTATTTATTCTTCAGCGCTCTTTTAGTTGTTCTTTTTGCAAATGACATACTTATAGGTAACTCAACAGAAAACATAC
The DNA here is from genome assembly GCA_035430785.1 of Spirochaetota bacterium. Taxonomy (GTDB): domain Bacteria; phylum Spirochaetota; class UBA4802; order UBA4802; family JAFGJZ01; genus JAKJGA01. Next base: position 4,026 of record DAOMHE010000057.1, read on the forward strand.
TTTCACGTACTGAAGGAATTGTCTTTCTAATTTTCTTTGTTATTTTTTTAGGTTATACTTTCAGAATATCCAAAAATCAACAGGCCGAAGAAATACCTTCCAAAGTCTTCTCTGTGCCAAAATCTGTTTTATTTATTTTTCTTGGTCTTTGCGGTCTAGTCGGAGGAGGAAAGATTCTGGTAGACGGAGCCGTTGGTATAGCAACAATTGCAGGAGTTTCAGAACGAATTATTGGAGTTACTATAGTTGCTGTCGGAACTTCTCTTCCTGAACTTGCAACATCTCTTGTTGCGGCATTTAAAAAGAAATCTGACATTGCAATCGGAAATGTAGTAGGCAGCAATATTTTTAATGTTTTTCTTATTTTAGGAACAGCAATAATTGTTCGTCCTGCTCCGATCTCACTTGGATCAAATATTGACATGCTTATAGCACTCTTTGCAGGTTTGATTCTTTTTATTTCTACTTTTACATTAAAACATAGAACCATCGGCAGAACCGAAGGAGGAATTTTTCTTATTCTTTATGCTTCTTATATTTACTATCTTGTAAAAATCCAGCTTTAGAAAAATTGTTCTATCTTAATTCTTTATGAAATATTTCTTCTTTAGATCCGGAAGCAGGTTCAATCTGTCTTAAAGCATATTCTTCCTTGTTCTCCGGAAGAGGAGCTATTTCCATCAGAAATTCTTCTTCTTCAATAACTATAAAAATATAATTCCCTATTTTCTGATATGTTCCTTTTTTTAAACAATCATTCTTTCCCGACATTTTCTTTTCATCATCAGGATCTTGAATGGAACAATTTCCTTCAATGCTAATGCTGTTATTATGACTAAAAACTAAATATTCTCCGCTTTCTTTAGAGTTGAAAATATATTTTCGATTTTCCATTGAATTGTCTTTTGAAACTATTTTTCTAAAGGCTTCTTTTTTAGAAATAAGAAACCCACCGAAAACGTATCCAATCTTTCCGTCATTTAATTCTACTTTTAACCATGAACTTTTTTTCCCTGAAATTACTTCTTCTTTCTTGGAATCTTCAATAAAAATTACGAAAATACCGGCATCAAGTTTTGCAATAGACTCTGATTTAATTGAAGACTGTGAACGAACATTGATAGATTCTGCAGTCGTAATATAATAATCAGCATTTCTAAGCGGTTTTGGTGCAGATGGTAATATTTCCGGACTTTTATCATTCTTTGAACAACCTGCACATACAATCCAAAATAATACTATTATTAACACTTTTTTGTTCATTTCTTTAATCTCACTTTAATACATCATTCTTCAATAAAAAACATTATCAAAAACACAAATTCTTCTTTATCAGATCATCTTTGTCTGAAATATAAGCTATTCTGTAAACAATGAAAATACCATATTTATTTAATTTCTGTTATTAACCAGCAATAATTATATTAAATACTTTAAGAATAATCCAATAAATATGCCGATTATCAAATGATGTGGTTTAATAATTGACACAGTTTTTTAAACAAGTAAACTAATAAAGAGAATAACTAAATGAGTCAATTAGACAAAACACGGGATAATATCCGTGTATCAGACATAGAAGACAATACAAGAAAGGAACTTTTCCAGAAGTTTGTTGATGCTGGGGGAAAAGTTGTAAAAGAAACACGCCCTAAACCTATGGTTTTTGACCGTGAAAAACAAAAAGTAATAGCAGATAAAATGGATTCTTTCCATAACAATAAAAAACTCACAAGAAGAAGCAAATCTTACTTACCGGAAGCTTCAATTAACATTGAAACTTCTCCCAGTTTTCTTGATTCGTTTATAAACAGATTAATTCTTTTTATTACCGGAGTAACTTCCTTTTCCGGAAGAAGAATCAAAAAATCTTTTTTTGACTCATTTGCAGATGAATACAAAATATCAATGATGGAACTGCAGATGATCTATCTTGATATTTTCAGACAAAATCCGTCAATCGGAGACAGAATAACAAATCAACTCGATCAGCTAAAACCTTTATATTTTGAAGTAATTGAAATGACAGCGGATCTATACGACAAAACTGTTTTAAGTGAAATTCTTGATACCCATACTGCTTTTCCTATGGATATAAAACTTACAAATGATTACAAAACTCCTTTGCTGGCTTATTTTAAGAAAATTTATCCGCTACTTCCGTATGTGAATTCTATTTATACTGCTTATGAAAAAGCAATAGCCTTACAGCAAAAAAGCATAAATAATTCATCTTCATCTTATTCATTAAAAAAGAAAAAAGCTAATAATGGAATATATATTATCTTCAATAAAATGCTTCCGCGTCTTTACCGTTTATTCTGTTATTATCATGGTAAAAATATTCCTTTAACTGATAGTATGACGATCGAAGAACTTTTAATGATCGGACCAGATCTTAAACCTGGAATGAGAACAGCTAGTTCTCCTAGCAGATTCAGTGAAAACTATCAGAAAATTTCCGCACAGGCAAAAGCAAAAGAAGAAGAAGAAAAAAAAGAAGCAATTGATGAACTTAAGAAAAAACACCGTCAATCTTTATCAGATGAAATTAAAAACGGAATTTCATTGATGAAAATGCTGGATTTTCAATTATTAAAAAAAACTTATCTTTCAAATAATGATATAGCACAGCAAATTGATGAAAATGATCCCTATTTAAAAATGTATCTTCTTTATTTGGAATTTGACCGTCAATATTCATATATTTTAACTACGAATAAAATCAAATACAGCATTTATTATGATAAAAACACAAAATATGATATACGTTCAGATTTACTCGATCTTTTTAATTCAATGAGAGCTTGTGAGGAAGCCGCAAAACAATATTTTTATTCATGGGAAAATTACAGAAAAGTCTCTTCAGATACAAATTACAGTAAGGAATTACACTTACAGTATTCTAAAAAAGTTGCAGAACTCGAAAAAGAAAGAAAAGTAATGGGAAATGCTTTAAAAATTTCAATCCGTTCTTTTATGGAGCGCCTTACTGATAAAATGCAGTTCATTCTCAATGATATAAATGATATTAACAGAATAATATCAAATTCAAAAGATATTCTTGAAGCAGATCCCGAAATAGATCCGAATATGAAATTTTCAGGAAAAACAGTAGAAGAAGCAATTGCTTCGGTAAATAATTATGCGCAAGCTTTGCTTTTTAGAATTTCTCTGAAAGGTGATATTTTTCAGGAACAGAAGACTATTGAAAATAATGAAAAAGCCGATCAGCAAATAGAAAATAAAACTGACGATAACCAGACAATAATGGATCAGCTTGAAGATTTATTCTGAATTTTCAATTGTCTTCTTTCTGCTATTCTATTTTCAGAAATTTCATCTCTACTTAAAGATAAATTTTCATCTCTATATGGAACAGAAAGAATTTCTTTAAATATTTCATCCATTTTATTCTTATCGAATGATCCTTCAAAAGGTGTCTTAGAAGCAATAGTTCCCGTCTTTGGAAGATTATCGCATATTAAATCTCCTATAAAGAAACCTGCTTCAATCATACCTCTTCTTATCTGTAATGCAGAGGAATATGTTGTTAAAAATTTTTTATCTTTTATAATGCTTCCTATTGCCTTAAATAATTCAACCGTCCAAAGCTCAGAATTTTTAGCAGGAGAAAAAGGGTCATGAAATACTGCATCAAAATATAATTTTCTTTCAGAAAGCTTTTTTATGCTCTCTCGCGCATCCCCAAACATAAAATAAAAATTAATATTTTCAAATGAAATCTTATCGTTTAAAAACCCTTCTTTTATTTTATCAAAATAGATATCTTTTTCATCATCAAATTTAATTTTTGATATTGAAGAATAAGACTCTTTACTGAACTCAAGCGAATAAATATTAATTTCTTCAAATTGTTTATCTCTTGTTTGCATTATTAATGCTAAAGGATTATATCCAGCTCCAAAACCTATATCCAGAATATTAATTATTTTATCAGTTGAATTAAGAATTTTTGATGGAAATACATGTTTTGACAGAGCTTCTGTATAAGCTCCTTCTCTTGCATGCATTAATTGATCAAACTCTTTTGAATAAAGAGAAAAAGATCCATCCGCTGTTTCAATAATATTATAACTATCGTTTACTGGCATTGTTCAGAATTTCTACAAAAGGAATAATATTGTACTCAGCCCAAACATAAAGATAGCCATCTTTTTCATTTTTATAAAGAATGTCGGGTTTAAAATAGTTCTCATTTAGAAGTAATCCATATTCAGCGATATCTCTTGAATTTTTAAGCTGCTTTTCTCCATGTGCCGCCATAAGAAATATTGCTCTCTTATTAATTTGCTCAAGAATTTTTTTTTCATAAGTACTGTCTTCTTCATCCTCTGTAATCAGATAAAGATCAATTTTTGAAAAAACCGTTAATGTTGTGTTTGATATTCCTTCAGAATATTTTTTTTCAGGAGAAGAAAGACATGCTATTGATAAGCAAATAGCTAAGATATGAAAAGAAAATATTAACTTTTTCAATTCTATTTCTTATATTCATTGAAATAAACACCATAAATCAGATTTATTTCTTCAAGTTTTATATTTTTCTTTTCTTCATCCATCTTCTTTTTCATCTCTTCTGCTGTTATTCTTGAATCTGCCTTTTTTAATTCAACAATTCTAGAAATAATATCAGCACTAACAAATTGCTTTGAATTAAACATTCTGGCATTTTGAAATGCTATCAAGTCTGCGGCAATCTTATCATTTTGAATTTTTGCAGACAAAGCATTAGTTTCTGCCTTATCCAATTTATTTTCCAATTCTTCAATTTTTGCTAAAAGAAAATCCGGATCTCTTTTTTTCATAAACGACTTAGGATCATTTAGAGCTTCAGATATTTTTGCGAGAAGAGGTTCTTCTTCAATATAAGCCCCCCGCATTTTAATAATGGTATTTTTCTTTATGAGGCGGAAATCATATCGTTGAGCTCCTTCTTCATAACTAAAAACCATTCCTCCCGGAATAAAAGGTAGAAGATCTTCGTTCTTATATTCAATTTTTGAAGGATATACCGCAAACTGTAATCCGTCTGATGTAATATAAAATTTCATTTCATTCCATACAATATATTTCCAACTTTTTGCAATTCTTATAAACTGGGAAATCTCAGTTGCAATCTGATCGTTCACCTTTTGTTCATTTTCAATTATATATATTTTTGAATCAGAATCTGTCAAAATAACAGCATCTTCATCAGACTCTTCATTTTTTTCAGCAGGAGTCATTGACAAAGTGCTCCAATCAAAAGAATAGGCTTCGGAAGAAATAATCAGAGATAGTAATATTATTAATGTTTTTTTCATTTTGACTCCTCTTTCTCTGCCGCTTTTTTTTTCAGCATAATTTTATCAAAAGGCTGCATTTTCAAACCAGTTTCAGATTTAACTAATTCAGCAACAGTTAATCCATAACTTCTTTTAAATCTGATAGTAGCAATAAATTCATCATCCTGCCTGAAAACATATCCAAGATCTCCCGTTCTAACAATATGAACTTTGTTCATATATACTCCGATCAAAGAAGTATCTCTTGGATCCAAAATATAACCGCTCTCTTTTTCATCTTTTATCATGAAAGAAAAAGCATAATCATAAAAACGCAACTGCTGATTCTTTTTTCTCAAAGAATTAACAAGACCTACTGTAATTCCGTCATATGTATTGACTATATCCTTAAATTTAGATGAAACTTGAATCACCGCTTTACCGGGAGAATTGATATAAGGAATTTTTTCCATTCTATCATTCAATTTATATGAATCATTAACATTTGTCTGCAATCTGCTTATTCTTTCTTCTGTAGAAGCTTTTTCTTTTAAGATGTCATTTTCTATTCCATTTAATGGAGAAACTTTAGCAGCACCTTTTGCAGGTTTTTCCAATATTTTTCTTAACTCAGTCTCAGCAAAATCAGGATTATATTTTTTAATCAAATACTCGATTTCTTCCTTAGTTTCATCACTCATTTGATCTATTCTGGCTTCATACGTTCCGGATAATCTCTTCCTTTCTAATGCAGTAAGTTTTGATTCTCCTTCCAAGAGACTAATATTTTTTCCTGAACTTTTTTCAAGTTCAGCTTCTTTTTCACGTAAATCTTTTTGAATCTTATAAATTTCCCTGTTCTTAGCAGTCATACGCGGAGCATATTTCGATTTTGTTTTTCTGATTTTTAAGTTATAATCGGAATTTAATTGATCAATTTGGGCTTTCTTTTCTTCCTCAGAAATATCTCTAGACTGTATTATATTTTTTAATTCTTCAAAATCCCTTTTAAGCCGTTCAAGTTCTCTGGAATATTCTATTTCAAGATTAGCAAGCTCTTTTCTTGCAATCTCAAGTTCTCCTTCCTGTTTCTGGGAAGAGTCTATCATTTCTTTCAATTTCAAATCCTGAAAAGAAGATATATCAACTTTATGATTTCTTCCTCTTTCCTGTACAAAAAAAGTAATCGTCAATGCAACAGAAATAATGACAAACAAGAATAGAACAACTAAACCAAGAAATTTTAAATTTCTATTTCTTTTTGTTTTCCTGAATTCTTCTTCCAGTGAATATAAATCCGGCTTCCCGTCCGGATCAGAGAAATCTCCCGGAAGGAAAACAGATTTCGTTTTTTCAAGAAGGTATTTTACTTCGTTTTCATTTCCCATATTCCGTTCCAGTTCCTTGGAGGTTTATTATTTTTTATCCGCTCAATAAATGTTTCAGCTACAGAAAGACCGCATTTCTTAAACAAAGGCAAAGCCTTAGACCAATCACCATCATAATATAAAACAAGTCCTGCATCAAAAATCTTAATCTGCTTTTCAAGAACCTTATTCATATAAGCCGGAGGAATAGGCCAAAAAACTTTCTTTCCTTCTGTTTTTCCTTTTACCTGAACAGTATCTATTTCAACAAAAGTAAAATCATTGTTCAGAACATTTTTTTCTATATCATCACGAATATAGTCAGAACATATAACCGGTACTTTATAAACTCTGGTTAATCCTTCAAGCCTTGATGCGGAATTAACATTATCTCCTATTACAGTATTTGTCATTCGAACATAAGAACCGATATTACCGTAGAAAACCTCACCACCGTCAATTCCCACACCGATTTCAAGAAGAACCGCCTTATATACTCTCTCCTCATCCGGAGTCAGTTTCCCCTTCTTTTTCATCAGTTCTTTTTTCTTTTTACTCATTTGCTGGCGAAGAGATTCAGCTACAGCTTGAAGCTCATAAGCAGTCATCACAGCCGAAAATGACTTATTTTCATCTGCTGACTCTTCCATTGTACCGAACATTGCAAGAATAGCATCTCCGATAATGGAACCTATTGCTCCATTATATCTGACAATTTCTCTAATTGCCCTGTCGTAGTGCATATTTATAAGTTTTATAATATCAGTTCCAAGAGTTTCTGTTATAAATGTAAAACTCTTTATATCAGAAAACAAAATTGCCAGCTCTTTCTTGGAGCCTTCCAACCGTATTTCCTTATCCCTGTAAGCTTGAATAGCAACATCCTGATTTGCAAATTTTTTAAAAATTCTAAGAAGTGTATCTATCGAACTTGAAAGAGAGTTAAAAGACATCCCCAGATATGTAATATCATCATTTGGAGCTTTCCCCATTGGTATCAAATCAAGCTTCTGGGTTTTAACCATTTCCATAATAGAATCAGTTATAACTTTTACATAACGCAGAATATATCTAACTGCATAAATTCCTGCTATTGTACAAACTAATGAAATAATAAATATAAGCACACTTATTAATTTAAAATTCCATCTGGCTTCTTTCGAAAATTCACTGTATTCTTCCGCTAGAAAAAAATACATGTTCCATTTATCGTTGAACTTAAAAACACCGAAATATTCTTTCCCTTCATGCTTTAGAGTATAAAAACCCTGACCTTTTAAAGCTCTAGCTTCGGAAAAAAGCTTTTCGATATCTGAAGTTGATAGTTTATCCAAATTGAATTGCGAATGAGAAAATTTCATTTGAATTTCCCCTTCCGAAGAAATTCCTAAAAAAATAGACTTTTGACGGTCTTTAAGATCATTAAGAATTTTATCCTTTATATTCTGCTTAGCAGCTTCAACGTCATTATTCAATTGTGATATTTCATACTGAGTTGAAGCAAATCCGTAAAATTCTTTAAGATCCTTTGCTAAAAGTTCTTTGGTAAGTTTCATCTGCTGTTCCATTCCGAACATCAGATTGATGTAATTAGTTGCAAAGTTAGAAACAATTAAAAACAGGGTAAAAACTACTGTAATTTTATATCTAACAGGAATTACCCGAGTATCATTAACTTTTGTGAAAAAGAAACCCTTTTTCGTCATAGCTTTGCTTCCATATTATTATTTTAGATCATTATGCACTAGATTATCAAACTTGCAATTATTATTTTTTTTATTAAATTTATTTTTTTCTTCAGGTTTGCGAATTTTATTGACAAAAAAACAGCATAGGTTTCTATGGTTATTGTTTGGTGGTTAAAGAGAGAGGGTCACACCTGTTCCCATTCCGAACACAGAAGTTAAGCTTCTCATCGCCAATGGTACTGCATGGAACACTGTGCGGGAGAGTAGGACGCTGCCAGACTCGGAATTATAAATTCATAAAAAAACCTCTTCTACTGAAGAGGTTTTTTTATTTCCACGGGGTTTTATGATACCTGTTAAAAGACTTTCAAATCTTACAAAAGCTGAAAAAACCGGATTATTTTTTCGTTTCGGCGATGATTTCAGTAAAATAATGACTGATACGGTAATCCCCATTGTTAATGATGTCAAAAATCACGGAAATTCTGCAGTTATTAATTATACCGAAAAATTTGATAAATTCAAAATTGATTCTGTCCTTGCTGAAAATGAAGAAATTGAAAAAGGTTATTCAAATACTTCTAAAGAAGTAATTATTGCCCTCGAAAAAGCTGTAGATAATATCCGTGAATTTCATTCAAAGCAGATTAAAAATGATTTTTCTTACAGTCGTACTGACGGATCTCTTCTTGGGGTAAAATATCACGCTATCGACAGCGCTGCAGTTTATGTTCCG
>DAOMHE010000058.1:0-12955 GCA_035430785.1 Spirochaetota bacterium
CCCCGCACCCTGGCAAAAGCATTCAGCACACAGCCGAAAGCAAAATAGATATTTATATATGTATTTCGATCCTTACGGATTTAAAATATCCTTAATCAGTTCAATATAATTTTAAGTAAAGTCAACTTGTTTTTTTCAAAAAGTATTTATACTCTAGAAGTCTTTAATGGCAGGAATCAGCATTTCCGTTCAGTTTCTTTATGCGGATAAATTAAACAAAAACCGGCATTAACCGGTTTTTGTTTATAACCATTTGCGATTATGAGAGTTTCTGAATTAAAACCGGCTCAGGCTGAACACCAACCAGTTTTTCCAAAACCTGTCCTTTTTCAAAAATTATCAAAGTCGGAATAGAAGATATTGAATATTTTTCAGCAATATCCGGCGATTCATCAGTGTTGACTTTTACAATCTTCGCTTTTACTGAAGGAGCTACTTTTTCAAGAATAGGTCCCTGCATACGGCAAGGTCCGCACCATGGCGCCCAAAAATCCACCAAAACCTTTCCTTCCGCTTTCAATACGACGCTTTCAAAATCAGATGACTTTATTTCAGTAACGTTTCCCATTTGCATCTCCTTCTATCAATATTTTATAATTTAGCATATTAAGACAATTTGTCAATAAAACTTGACGGAAAGACTGCTTAATTTTTCTTTCAGCTTCGCACTTTTCTGCCGACAATCAGATGAGTGCATATTATTATCGAGGTATCCAATGAAGAAAATATTCATAGCTGCTGCGCTGCTTTTATCATGTTTTATACGGTCTAATGCTCAAAATGCAGCTGAAACCCCAACGAAACCGGCTGAAGGCCCGAAAACTGAAGCGCCTGTGACAGCTGTGGAGCCGGATAAAAAAGAAAATGATAAAACTGCCAATTCTCTTCCCTCTGGATATGCAGAAACGGCCTGGAATGAAGAATATAAAACAGTAAAAGACAAAATCAAGGGCAAAATTGTCTATTCTGATGAAGACCGTATTATTATCAGCAAAGAAAACGGTCTTACATATAAATACGGATTTTTCTACATTGATCCGGAAAAGGTAAAGGATATGCCGAATGCCGGAAATCCCGCCCGTCTTTTTTATTGCGTAATCGAGTTTCCATACATTGCATTGGATGAAGTCAGAAACAAAGTTAAAGAAAAATACGGTGAACCTGTTGGTGAAAACGTTAAACGCAACAAAGGAGCGATTTACTGGGACTCTGAAAAAACTTCTGTAGTAATATGGGTCGATGAATATGAAAAGAAACCATACAGCCGCAAGATCATTTATTTCAGCAAGGATATCATAAACGAATTAAAAGATTATAAATTCAGACTTTTTAACCAAAAAGAACTCGAAGTTATAAAAAACTTTCTGCCTTAATATATCTCAGCATTCAATTGCGCAGTATCCCGAAATGCAGTTTAATAAGCCTTTCAGGATACTGTGAGTACTTTATTTATTACAGCAGCAATCTTTTTCGACATAAACGGCTTTGAAAGAAAAGCGCAGAAATTTCCACGGCCGAAATCAGATTCATTTTTATCAATATATCCGCTTGATGCTATTATTTTTGCGGATGAATTTGTTTTTATTATTTCAACTGCGGCTTCTTCTCCCCCCATTCCCTTCTTTACGTTAAGATCAAGAATGGTGAGATCAAACGGTTTCCCGTCAATCTGAGCAAGCCGGTAAAGCTCAACAGCTTCCCCGCCTTCTGTCACGGCTACCACAGAATGCCCCATATATTCGAGCATTCTTTTTAAAGTTTTTCTTAAAATATCATCATCCATTACAAGAATCTTTGCCTTTCTGTCAGCATTATCCTGTCTGGTTTCAATTTCAACCTGTTCAGCATCATTACTTTTTGCAGGAAGAGATATTCTCAGAGAAAATGAATCAGAAAGACGTTCGGCTTTAATTTTAACATTATATCCCGTTGCGGAGTCTTCATATTCACGCAATGAACGGATCTGTGAATATTTTTCTCCAATAAAAATTCCGATCTCAGAAAATGCAGCGTATTCTTCTTCAGTTAAGACAATTTTTGAAAAAATGACGTCAACATATTCCGAATTGCCGTTATCTCCATGGTTTCTTTCTATATCGACATTAATATCTTTTTCCTGCAATGACCGGTCTACAGCAAAAGAAGCTGCATCATACAATATTTTTTCCGTGCTTTCTTCATCCATCATTACATTTATTTCCGGAAGCTTATCAATAATGATTTTTTGCCGTCTCCCTTCATAAATAGCTGCAGTTTTCAAAAGTACTGCTACCAGATCACACGATACCCCTGAACCTAAAGGTTTAAGCATTCTGAATACATTCATCATAATGTCTTTAGCTTTATTCACAAGTATTTCCGAATCAGAAAGCGATTCGGAAAAAGAAGAACCATCCTCTGATATCATTTTTGCCATGGATATTTTAACGGAAAGTGAAGCGAGGATATTATTAAAATCATTTATAACTCCGCCCATAGTATCATATAATATTTCAACATTTTCATAACGTTTAATATCAGATTTAATTTTAGCCTGGTTTGACAAATCAGAAAAAATAACTATTGAACCTGCAGTTTTATCCATCATATCTTTGTACGGCATAACAGAAAAAGAAACAGGTATCCTTGCACTGTTAACATTAACATATGAGATTTCAGAATATTTGACAGGCTTACCCAAAAGCATTGCTGCCCGTATTCTATTTGATATATTTTTGCCGTCTTTACTTGTAATCTGAAAAACATCATCAATAAGTTTTTTTGATTCAGATAATTCTGAAATCTTAAAAAAATATAACGCACATTGATTCAGCTTAATTATTTCACCCAAAGAATTTAGAACTACAAGAGGAGTTTCAACTGAATCTGCTATATAATTCCACATTAACTGATTATTTTTTATCTCTTCACTCTGACGTATAGTTTCAGTGATGTCGATGGCCGAAATTAAAAACCTTCTCATATTTCCATTCATGTTATGCCGTGAAATATGAAAGACAGCTTTCTTTTTAATTCCGTTTGCACAGGTAAAATCTATAACTTTATCATAAGAATTTTCCGATCCGCATATTTTCCGATACAAACTCAGTCCTTCCTTCAACCGGAATGCATCGTAAGAATTTTTAAAATCAGGAAAACCGATAGCGGAGAACAGATCAAGGGCCTTTTGATTAGCTCTGATTACACTTATTTTATTTAACATCGAAGCAAAGTCTTCGTTGGAAATTTCCGACATCATATTCTTTTCAAACAAAGAATCAAACGATTCTTCAATTACAGCGATGTTCATAGAAAAAAACAATTCGTGATTTTCTTCACGTGATATTTCTATTGCTTCTTCCTTTTCTTTTATTTTTGAAGAAATTTTTTGAAAAAATGTTAACAATGAAGAATATTCAGATATACTATTTGAATCATTTTTAATAGTAACTCCGCGGTAAGCACGGGAACAGGCTTCAAGGAAATTGTACGAAGAAACAACAATATGCCGATAAAACTTATGTCTTAGAAAAAAAACGTAAACTATCATTAATACAGCAAATATAAAAGCAGTTACCGATATGGGATTAAAAAAGAAAAAACCTTTACGTGGTACTTCATATACAACAAAACATTTCATCATTCTTATAATGCTTCTGTATCCATCAGAATCATTTATAAAAATACTGTCCGTTGAAAGTTTCATAGCATCAGAACTTACAAAATCAGTAAAATTAAACTCCCTTCGTTTCTTTTCATCCAACTCGAAATTAGAAGCAATTATTCCGTCAGTTGGTGAAATTATATAAAAGTAACCGAATGAAGCTCTAAGAATGTTTGTGATAATTTTGGCGTCATATCTTGCAAAAAAAGAAAGACCTTTGCTGTCATTCGGAGGCATTCCTATATAAAAATGCTCATCTCCATTTTGATTTTTATAAAACCCCGTAACAAAGTTTTCATTTGAATTTTTAGCCAACATTCTAAGCTCATCATATTCTTCCTGTTCCGGTTCGGCAACACCTTGTTTAAAAAAACTTTCTACAAGATTCCCGTCAGAAGAAAAAGAAACAAAGCCCTGCAGAAAATAATTTTTTTCTAAAAATTCCATGGCACTATTTCTGTGATTTGACTCAGGAATCAGTTCTAGTCTTTGAGTAAAATCCTTTGATTCATCCAAGATGAACAACAGAACAAAATCAATTCTGTCAGCGCAATTTCTTACTTCAAATAAGGATTCCTTATATGATGATATTTTTTTAGAAACGCCGTGAAATACTGCAATAATCAATGTAAACAGAATAATAAGACCGCAAAAAACAAATGCAGCTTTGTTTGCATAATAAGACATTGTTTTTGTGTCGGATTTGACTGAATTCTTATTCATCGCATTCTCTTTTTCAGCACTTCTGTGATTATATTTTCAACTGAATTAATGGATACATTATTCCACTCGCTTCCATTGTAATTATGCAAAAATACTCCATCATCAATTCCGAAATTCATTGAGCTCTTGTTTGCTCCGCCCAGAATTACACGGCTGATTATACTAATAGCTAAAATCTCCGTCCTGGGCTTGAACGTCATAATGAGATTTCCATAATCATAGATATCCGAATAAGTAAATGCTATAACTGAAATTGATTTAGAATAAGCTTCCTCAACAAGCGTCTGCTGAAAAACACTCGCTGGAAGAAATACAATATCGCATTCTTTTTCGGAAATCAAATCGACAGGATTTTTATCCCTGGTATTGACATCATCCATATTTAAACTGTAGATTTTAGTATCGGAACTGTATTTTTTCACTCCCAGCCTGAAATACTCAAGAAGCTCAGGATTATTTTTGGGGCATATAATTGACACACAATTGGTTTTTGAGCGTAATGCTGCCGCGTATCCCGAAATATACGCTATTTGATTGAAATTGAATTTTACTACGCGCATATTAACCGAATTATATTCCTTGTCGCCAAACGCTATAAAAAATATATTAGGAGTATTTTGGGCAATTTCTGCGATCTCATCAAATCTCCCGTAAGCTTCGACAAAAATGATATCTTTGGGCAATGTTGCCATATGCTTAACAACTGATATATAATCCGGACCGTTGTCCGCGTATAAAAAATCAAAGTTTACGTTCAGTGCTCTTTTCGTAAATTCAGTTGCCTTTTCATACTGGGGCTTCATAGAATAGTTTCCGCTGTTTGTGAAAACTGCTCCTATTTGAATCGGCGCTGTCTTTTGCGGCAGAGGTTCATTTCCGCATGAGTTAAAAAGGATAAGCGGCAATAGACATATTAGTATTTTTTTCAGCATATTAAACAGTAACATCTCTTGCTAATTAATTCAATATTTTTTGCCGGTCGGCTTAGAAAAGATATGAAGCATCAATCTTTCCGTTTATCAGAACAATTTTTTCGATTCCAAGGAGAAGAGTCTTCATATTAGAGCCTGCAGAAAAATTTCCAAGAGTCATATCGGATTTAATCACTCTGTGACAGGGTATCAGAATCGGAAAACGGTTTTTTGACATCAGATTGCCGGCATATCTGCCTCCGTGCGGAATACCGGCAATATCTGCAAGATTTCCGTACGTTATTACTTTACCTGCAGGAACGCGCATCAGAGCAGAATATATTTTAATTTCATTTGTGCTGAACGTATCAAAATCATAATCCGAAAGATTGTGTTCCGCAGGATGAAATAATGAACCGATCAGTCTTTCAGCTGCATTTTGAAATTTAAGCGGAACGGCGCCAGCTTTTTCACTAATACCGAAATTCAGATCTATGCTTTTTATTTTATCATCTGAGCAGTTAAGAGTAAAATATATGCCGGAAGTTTTTATATCGAATGAATATGACTGCAACTTTTCCATGACGTATCAAGCCATTTATGCTTGACCTTGTAAATAATTATTTAAGAATCTGAAATTCATGAATAAAAAAATTGATGATATTGTAGACCGTCTGCTTTCAGCGAAAGAAGCCTATTATAATTCAGAGTCTTCGATTATGACTGATGCGGAATTTGACGCGCTTGAGGATCAGCTCAGAGAAATTGATCCGGATAATTCATATTTCTCAAAAGTCGGATCCGACTTTGTCCATGGAGAAAAAATAAAACATGTATATCCCATGCTGTCCATGCAGAAAGGAAAAACAATTCCCGATATCGCAAAATGGATTGAAAAACTTTCTGTTGAAAATACAGGCTTCTGCATACAGCCGAAAATAGACGGTCTTTCTGCTTCCATAGCTTATGAGAACGGCCGCATCAAATACATCGCAACCCGCGGTGACGGAGAAACAGGCCAGATCATTACCCATACAGCGGATTATGTATCTGACATCAAAAAAAACATATCTTTTTCAAAAGATAACATTGAAGTACGCGGTGAACTTTATCTTCCGAAAGATACTTCTTTTGATACGGGAAACAGACCGTTAAGAAATAATTGTGTCGGTTTAATCAACAGAAAAGAAAACATTTCTGACTTAAAATATGTCCGATTTGTTGCCTATCAGATAGAAGGAATGAAATTTGATAACGAAAATTCTAAAATTGACTTATTAAAAGATGAAGGCTTCAACACAGTTAATTACTTTATAGCTCAGGATATTTCAGATATCGAAAACATTTATCAGAAATATCTGGACCGGCTCAGAAGTGAATGGGAATTTGAAACTGACGGACTGATTATAACCGTAAATAATTCTTCCCTTTTTGATGAAATCGATTCGAGATGGGTCATTGACCATCATCATCATTATTCCATAGCGCTTAAACCGCCTTCAGAATCCAAGGAAACTTATCTTGAACGCATAGAATGGCAGGTTTCGCGTCAGGGCAATGTCGTCCCTGTTGCTGTTTTCTCTCCGATTATAATCGGCGGCGCAAAAATTGAACGCGCATCACTCGCTAACGCGTCAACAGTGAGATCGATGAGACTAAAAAACGGAAGCAGGCTTCTTGTCGAGCGCGCGAATGATGTAATTCCTTATGTCAAGGAAAACCTTTCAAAAAATGAAAATGAAACCGATTTAATTATATCCGAATGTCCTTCATGTTCTTCAAAATTAACGGATTCGGGTGTTCATATAAAGTGCATCAACCAGTCATGTCCCGAAGTTAACATTCAGAAGATTCTCTTCTGGGTTAAAGAATCAGCTGTCGAAAACATTTCTGAAGCTACAATAAGAAAACTCTTTGAACTCGGTCTTGTTAAATCAATATCCGATCTCTACTCACTCAAAGCTGAATCTCTTGACATTCCCGGATTCGCAGAAAAGAAAACTGCCAACTTCATTTCGGAAATTTCAAAAAGCCGCAGAATGACGGCATCAGCCTTTATATCAAAACTCGGCATTCCTCTAGTTCAGTCAAAAACGCTTGCAAAGCTTTCTATTCGCTCAATTACTGATTTCCTTTCATTTAATGACGAAACATATGTTGTCGGCAGAAATATAATCGAATGGAAAAATGATTCAGCCAATATGAGCTACTTTAATGAGATACTCGCAGCTATTGAAATCACAGCAACTGAAGAAAAAGAAACAATCGGAAAAATATGCGCAACAGGCAAAGGCCCTCTTCCACGCAATGAACTAGCAAAAATAATAAACGATGCCGGATATGAATTCTCAGATAGCGTAACGAAAGATCTTTCTATACTTCTTTGTGATGATGTTAATTCTTCGAGCTCAAAAATTGCAAAAGCCAAAAAGCTCGGAATAAAAATAATGACATATGAAGATTTTCTGAACGCATAAAAAAACCGGCATTAAGCCGGTTTTTTTATCTTTATTGAATGTTCAAACTACATATTAGATGCTATTGCCTTGGCAAATTCCGAACACTTGAGAAGTTTAGCTCCTTCCATCTGGCGCTCAAGATCATAAGTAACTGTTTTCTGAAGAATGGTTTTTTCAAGCGATGAAATTATCAAATCCGCCGCTTCTGTCCATCCCATAAAACGGAACATCATTTCTCCTGAAAGAATCAGTGAACCAGGATTAACCTTGTCCTGATCTGCATATTTCGGAGCTGTTCCATGAGTTGCTTCAAATACCGCTTCACTCGCTCCGATATTAGCGCCCGGAGCAATTCCAAGTCCGCCTACCTGAGCCGCAAGAGCATCGGAAATATAATCGCCGTTAAGATTAGGAGTCGCAATGACTTCATATTCTTCCGGACGGAGAATAATCTGCTGAAACATCGCATCAGCAATTCTGTCTTTGATAACGATTTTGCCTGCAGGAATTTTTCCGCCGTGATTATCCCAGAGATCTTTCTCTGTGATTGTCTGGTCGGCAAATTCCTCTTTCGCAAGCTCATATCCCCATTCTTTGAAAGAGCCTTCGGTGAACTTCATTATGTTCCCCTTGTGCATCAAAGTAACGGAAGATTTTTTATTAGCTATCGCGTACTGAATCGCTGCACGCACTATGTTTTTAGTATTTGTAACAGAAATAGGTTTTATTCCTACACCGCTGTCAGCGAGCACAGTTTTACCGAGTTCGTCTTTGAGAAACTTGATAAGCTTTGCAGCTTCAGGAGTCCCCTGCTTAAATTCGATTCCGGCATATAAATCTTCAAGATTTTCACGGTAAATAATCATGTCGACTTTTTCCGGCTCTTTTACAGGAGAAGGAACTCCTTTAAAATACCTTACCGGCCGAACACACGCGAAAAGCGACAATTCCTGGCGAAGAGCTACATTGATGCTTCTGATTCCGCCGCCGACAGGAGTAGTGAGAGGTCCTTTGATAGCAACCTTATACTCCTTTATCTTTTCAAGAGTCTCAGCAGGAAGCCACTCTCCTTTTGTATTGAAAGCTTTTTCACCTGCAAGAACTTCCATCCATTCGACTTTGCGCTTTCCGCCGTATGCTTTTTCAACAGCTGCGTCAAAGACCAGCTTTGACGCACGCCATATATCAGGACCTATTCCGTCGCCTTCGATAAAAAGAAGAACCGGATTATCAGGAACAGTTACCTTCCCGTTTTCAAACTTGATCTTTTCTGCCATTATTTCTCCTTCGCGTGAGCAGCAGCAATAGCTATTGCCTGCTCTGCAAGAGATTCATCAGCCCGAACAGGAACATCATCATCCGAATGATGCTCATGATGAGGAAACTTTTTCGAATAAAGGATAAGAAGATTATCCATACCCTTAAGCAGTGCCGCAACACCGAAAGCAATTATAATTGTTAACAGATAAGTTGTTAAAGAAACATCTAAACCTTTCATATTTACCTCACTTGCTCAACAGACTGCAGAATATACCTGCAATAATGGCAGTTGTTATTACACCGCTGACGTTAGCACCAAGCGCTTCCGGCATAACAATAAGACCAGGTTTTGCCTTTGTTACAATCTTCTGAGCAACTTTGGCAGTTGTCGGTACACAGCTGACACCCGCAATACCAATCGCAGGGTTAAACTTTCCGCCAGTAATGAAGTAAGCGGCATAACCGCCGATAACTCCGCCTACACCCGAAATAAGAAGAGACATCATACCAAGAAGAAGAAGAGGAAGAACCTTCGGATCCATGATAGTATTTGCCTCACAGAGAATTCCGAGTGTCATTCCAAGGAACATAGTCGAAATAAAAAGAACCGGTCCGCTTAGAAGGTCATAGAAAACCTTAACACCGGACTCTCTGATAACAACTCCGAAGAAAAGAGAGAAAATAAGAGGAGCTGCAACCGGAAGAAGAAATGAAAGAACTACACATACTACAACGGCAAAAAGAAGTTTTTCGCCTGAAGAAATCTCTCTTTCTTTTTTTACAGGAGCGGTTTCAGTTTTAAGCAGTTTCTTCGGTACAAGAAAACGGACGAGATAAGGATATCCGCCGTACGCAAGTCCGAGATAAAGATAAGCGACAACAGCAATCGGCACAAAAAGATGAGGAGCAAGACGAAGTGATGTGAAAAGAACCATCGGACCGTCAGCACCGCCGACAACAGAAATCGCCGCAGCTTCCTGAGGAGTAAAATTGAAAGCTTGGGCAATCGGAAAAGTAACTATAGTACCAAGCTCAGCAAAAAGAGCTATTAACATACTCAAAAAAGGTCTTCTGAGAATAAATCCTACATCCAGCAAGGCTCCAATACCCATAAACACCAGACAAGCAATCAGACCGTTTCCGAATGTGAATGTATAAATCGGCTGAAGCCAGTCGATGCCGAGAATGTACATTATATCCGAACTGGCAGCCGCATTCGCTGCAAGAGCTGTAACATCACCTGCCGCCTGAACTGTACTTGAAAGAGCGCTTCCGGCCTGAGGCTCAAGAAAAAGAGTACCCATTCCGCCGTGAAGCCCGAGAGGATCAAACATCATAACTGCAGCATTTACTGTTGCCATACCAAGACCCATAGGGATCATCAAAAGCGGCTCAAGAATACCTTTTTTACCGAGGTATATCAGAAGCATACCGAGAAGTATCAACCCGATTCTGGCAAATGCCATCTGCGGATCGTGAGAAAAAGACATTCCCATTGTTTTTACACCCTGGAAAATGTTGAGAATCATACTAGAATCCATAAGATTGCTCCGAAATTTGATTTTACTGATTTATGAACGGTTTTGAGAGATTTTAAGTCAAACAGTTTTACGGCATTTTTTTAATTTCTTGTAAATTAACGGTGTTATTTCAGAAGTATTATATGAATATTTCACATCTTTACCAGACACTTATTACCCAAATTGAGGCTCTCTGCACTCATGTCAAAAATATTCACGGAGATTCAATTGTCTGCCGCGCAGGCTGCGATGAATGCTGTGTAAATTTCACAATAGGCGCCGGCGAATACATAGCCCTGAAAGAAAAAATACAAGCTCTTCCCGAATGCAGCGGAAACAAAGACCGAGGAAGATGCTTTTTCCTTAAGGACGGTCTTTGCTCAATTTATGAACACCGCCCGGTAATATGCCGTACACACGGCCTGCCTGTTAGATTTGCGGATGATAACGGAAACATGAAATATTCTTCGTGCGGTAAAAATTCCGCGACAACCATGGACGAATCCAATACTATTGACATTGATTCCATTAACGAAAAACTCGCTATTCTGAACATGCTTGCACTTAAAGCAAATCCTTCACTTAAAGAAAGATATTATCTTTATGAAATTTTCGAACAAACAAATTAACGAAAAACGGGGAGATTCTAATTCAGAAACCTCCCCGTCCAAAATCATTTCTCAACAACTACAACCTTATAATATAAAAGTTCCGGTACAGTGAAAGAAACAGATCCGCCCGAATTTGTAAACGGAATTGAAACATCCGCGTTTCCGTCCGGGCTTAACGAACTGATTTTTGAAGGTACAAAATCAGGTCTGAAGTTTACTGAAATATTTTTCTGTTCAGAAATCACTGAAGAATAATTATGATTTACCAGATGAACATAATATTTTTCCTTATCAGAACTTTCAGTTACATTATACATAACTCCATTTTTATCAAGACTTGCACTCAAGACTGTATTTGTGCTTTTTTCATATACTTCACCATTTGTTATATAAAATGATGAATAATCTTTAAGAAAATCAAGAATTCCGGAATCCGTTGATGTCGGATCTCCCGGCATAACCGTTCTTAAATGAAAAGCAAAATGCAATCCGCACGAATAAGCTTCGGCGGCATATATCCGCCAGAAATCTTTTTTTTGCGCTGCGGATAACTTATAATAATTACTCATCATTTCGCACGGCCAGTCAATAAATAGAACAAGGGGAACATTTCCAGAAGTCTTTCTGCTTCTTTCGTAAAGACTGAGATAGACGTTTTTCAGCGACTTGGCTCCGTTCAGTTTTCCGGAAACTACAGGAACATAGCCGGCTTCTTTTCCTTTGTCATCCGTATTATAATTATAAAGACCCAAGCTATTAAAATCCGTGAACGGAAAAATGCCGTTTGAAGTAATTAAAATTTCCTTCGAATAATTATTTCTGGCATAATTTCGAAGAGCAATAACGATTTCCTTCCAGTAAAGAGTCATATATGATGATGAAAAGGAATCATCTTCTGAATCAATGCGGTTAGCTGTCGGGATCCCCCACTCCTTCGCAAGAGGATTAGCGGCATCACGCGGATAATCTGCAAATCCTTTCTGTTCAAGATACTTTCTATAGTTGAAATTATACTCAAGATCATCATAGGCGATATCTCTTCTGATGATGTTTTCATCAGTCATACCGAACTTTGATTTCCAGTCAGATGCAGTGTAAGACGGATACTTATTCATAAGATAACGGTTGAAATCAGCAATGGAATAATCATCATAACCTTCATTGCCGTTGTAATTGTGCGACGGTCCGCCGTTATATCCGCCGGAATTGGCTTCATCGAGAAAGAGCCCGTCAACACCCGCATCAATCTGAACTTGCATTATTTTAACAAGATATTTACGATATGACGGATTAGCCATTGATGCGCGGTAAGCATTTGGAACTATTTCGCTGTGAAGAACAGGTTTTCCGTAAGAATCGCGTGTTATCCATTCCAGAAAAGTTTCTCTGTCTGGTGCTTCAGTTTCAAAAACAACTGAAGCGGTTCCTCCGGCGACAAATAATATTTTCTGAGAACGGCATTTAGCAATATATGATTTATTAAAATGTGATTCTTTTATGCCAGCAGTTTCCCATTTCTGCCATGCTCTCATATTAATATCAGGATTCAAGTTGTAAACCTGAGAGTCTTCGCTGCCGTTTGCAGTTTGCGAAAACCCGTATACACTTTCAGCAGACAGATCATACTTAGGCAACGGGTCACCGATTACCTCAAACGATCCGTTTCGGGATATATCGGTATCGGGTTCCCTTTTATCTGCAGAAGCACTGCAGTAACAAACGAGAAAAATGGATGCAATAAAAACAATTTTTGACTTATTCATTGGTTTCTCCTTTGTTTAATTATTATTTTCTGCCAGTATATTTCTCCGCATTTTTTAAAAAAAAC
>DAOMHE010000059.1:0-12923 GCA_035430785.1 Spirochaetota bacterium
AGGTTTTGAAAAAAGTATATTAGGAGCATTATCTTC
Organism: Spirochaetota bacterium; assembly: GCA_035430785.1. GTDB lineage: Bacteria > Spirochaetota > UBA4802 > UBA4802 > JAFGJZ01 > JAKJGA01. The sequence continues at coordinate 37 of DAOMHE010000059.1, forward strand.
TGTTTCAAAAGATGTTGCGGCTAATGTTAAAGGAATATCAATTGATACTACAGGTTCGACTCCAGTTGCACTGGATAAGAACGGACTTCCTCTGTCTCTTTCTGATGAATTTAAAAATAATCCGAATGCAATGTTTGTTTTGTGGAAGGATCACACTTCTGTGGCAGAAGCTGAAGAGATTAATAACAAGTCGAAGAATTGGGGCGGAATCGATTTCACAAAATATGTAGGCGGTGTATATTCGTCGGAATGGTTCTGGGCAAAGATGCTTCATATTATGCGTACGGATAGTGAAGTTCGTGAGCGTGCATTTACATGGGCAGAACACTGCGACTGGATGACCGCATATGTAACTGGAAACTGCAGACCTGATTTAATGAAACGAAGCCGTTGTTCGGCTGGTCATAAAGCAATGTGGCATTCCGATTTTGACGGTCTGCCTTCTGAAGAATTTTTAGTAAAACTTGATCCTATGCTGAAAGGAATGCGTTCGCGTCTATTTTCTGAAACATATACCAGCGACATTCCAGCTGGAACTCTCACGCGCGAATGGGCAGATAAACTTGGTCTATCTGAGAACGTTATAGTGGGAGTCGGCGCATTTGATGCGCATATGGGAGCAGTTGGCGGCGAGATCGAGCCATATTATTTAAGTAAAGTTATTGGGACATCGACATGCGACATGCTTGTTGCGCCTCGTGAGGATGTCGGCAATAGATGTATCCGCGGTATTTGCGGACAGGTTGACGGTTCGGTCATTCCGGGCATGATAGGAATGGAAGCCGGGCAATCTGCATTCGGTGATTCATACGCATGGTTCCGTTCAATGATTTTATCTCCGGTCAATGAGCTTATTGCACAGTCGGGGTTAGTTGATTCTAAAGTATCACAGGAACTAAGTTCATATCTTCGTAATAAAATGATTCCTCATCTTGAGAAGCATGCTGAAAAAATTCCTATAGGAGAATCGGAAATTGTAGCTCTGGACTGGCTGAACGGACGGCGCACACCTGATGCGAATCAGGCTCTTTCTGCCGTTTTCAGCGGTCTTTCTCTTGGCAGTGATGCACCGCGAATATTCCGAGCAATTGTTGAATCTACTGCTTTCGGGGCAAAAGCTATTGTTGACCGTTTTATAAGTGAAGGGATTCCAATCAAGGGAGTAATCGCTTTGGGCGGAGTTGCTAAAAAATCTCCGTTCGTAATGCAGACATTATCTGATGTTTTTAACATGAAGATAAAAGTTGTCCGTTCTGAACAGGCATGCGCACTTGGTGCGGCAATGTTTGCCGCTACGGCTGCCGGATTATATCCGGATGTAATGAGCGCGTGCAAGGCAATGGGCAATGGATTCGAACGCGAGTATAATCCGATTGATTCAAACGCAGCTCTTTATAAACCGCTTTATGCCAGATACCGCAGACTCGGTGAGTATACCGAATCTGAAATTTCTTCTTCAAGAGGAAACGGTTAATGAATAAATTCAAAGAATTAAAAGAAAGAGCATGGCTCTGCAACATGGAACTTCCGAAACGCGGTTTGGTGATTTATACTTTCGGCAACGTTAGTGCCGCTGACAGAGCTGCAGGTGTTTTTGCTATCAAACCAAGCGGTGTTCCTTATGAAGAACTCAAAGCGGAAGATATGGTTGTTGTCGATTTCGAGAACAATATAGTCGAAGGAAACCTAAGATATTCTTCAGATACGAAAACTCACACAGTACTTTATAATAATTTTGCGGATGTAAACGGTGTTGTTCATACTCACTCGACTTACAGCGTCGCATGGGCACAGGCAGGGCTTGCAGTTCCGATTTTCGGAACTACTCATGCGGATCATTGCGCGGGTGATATACCGTGCACCGATTTCATGTCTGATGAAGCTATTAAAGGTGACTATGAAATAGAAACCGGAAACCAAATAGTCCGCACTTTCGAATCAATATCTTACCATGAAACAGAGATGGTTCTTGTCGCAGGTCATGGACCTTTTACATGGGGATCCACTCCGGAAAAAGCTGTTTATAACAGCGCTGTTTTAGAAGAACTTGCAAAGATGGCATTCATCACAAGAAGCATAAATTTAAATACACCGCGTCTCAAAGAGGCGCTTGTAGATAAGCATTATCAGAGAAAACACGGAAAAAACGCGTATTACGGACAAGCGTCTAAATAATAATCCGTATAAAGGAGGACATGATGAGTAATATTCCGGAATTAAAATTAGGTATTGTAGCGGTAAGCAGAGACTGTTTCCCGATTGAGCTTTCTAAAAAAAGACGTAAAAACGTTGTTGATGAATGTAAAAAAGCTGATTTGAAAATTTCTGAAATTGAAACAGTAGTTGAAAACGAATCGGATGCATTAAAGGCTCTTTCTGAACTTGAAGCTCAGAAAATAAATGCTCTTGTAATCTATCTTGGAAATTTCGGTCCAGAAGGGCCAACGACGATTCTTGCGCAGAAATTTGACGGTCCTGTCATGTTTGTTGCTGCGGCTGAAGAATCAGGAAATGATCTTATAAAAGGTCGCGGTGATGCATATTGCGGTATGCTGAACGCTTCTTATAGTATTGGTCTCAGAAAACTTTCTCCTTATATATCTGAGTATCCTGTGGGTGTGCCATCCGAAATCGTGATGATGATTTCCGAATTCGTCCCGATAGCAAAAATCATCATCGGTCTAAAGTCTTTGAAAATATTTTCCTTCGGACCGCGCCCTCAGGATTTTCTTGCATGTAATGCTCCTATCAAGCCTCTTTTTGATATCGGGGTAGAAGTAATGGAAAACAGCGAACTTGATCTTTATGATCTTTTTCTTTCAGCTGAAGGTAATCCTAAAGTGAAAAAGACTGCTGAAGAAATGGCTTCTGAACTTGGTCACGGCAACACTTATCCTGATATGCTTATGAAGCTCGCTCAATATGAAGTTGCTCTTGTTCAGTTTTTTGAACAGAATCTCGGTGCATCCAAGTATGGTGTTTTTGCAAACAAATGCTGGCCGTCTTTTGAGAAATACTTCGGTTTCGTTCCATGTTATGTGAATTCACGTCTCGCATCGCGCGGAATTCCTGTTGCGTGCGAAGTTGATATTTATGGAGCTTTAAGCGAATACATGGTTTCGTGCGCGACTGATCTTCCGGCAACACTTCTTGATATCAACAACACAGTTCCGCTTGATATGTATAAAGAAGCCGGCTCTACAGTAAAAAATTATAAGCCTACAGATCTATTTATGGGATTCCACTGCGGAAATACTGCGGCGTCATGCACTGTTGATCCTGTTATGAAATATCAGCTGATCATGAACAGGCTTATTGAAGGCGGAAAAGAGCCTGATATAACAAGAGGAACACTTGAAGGAAGAATCCGCGCAGGTGAGATTACCCTTTTTAGAATTCAGTCAACTGCCGACACAAAACTCAGATCTTATATCGCTGACGGAGAAATTCTTAATATTGATCCGAAATCTTTCGGTAGCATTGCCGTTTTTGCTATTCCGGAAATGGGACGTTTTTACCGTCATGTGCTTATTGAAAAACGTTATCCTCATCATTCGGCGATTGCATTTAAGCATTCAGCGAAAGCTCTGTTTTCTGCATGCAGAATGCTCGGTCTGGAGGATATTTCCTACAACAGACCTAAGGGATTGCCTTATCCAACGGAGAATCCGTTTAGTTAATGGTTCGATGCAGGCTCGCAGCAGAGCCTGATAAGGTGGCTGTAATATTGGATTACAGACAAATATAACACAGGAGGAGAGTATGAGAAAGCTATTTAGATGCGCTGTTATAGGCGCTGCCCTCGCCGTATCCGTTACAGGTTGTGGAAAAGGCGGAGACAAAATCGTTCTTGGTTTTTCCCAGATAGGTGCTGAGAGCGAGTGGAGAACTGCTAATACCGAATCGATTAAGTCGGCAGCAAAAGATGAAGGAATTGATCTTAAATTCTCTGATGCTCAGCAGAAACAGGAAAATCAGCTTAAGGCAATCCGTTCTTTTATTGCTCAAAAGGTTGATGCAATTGCGTTTTCACCTGTTGTAACTTCAGGATGGGAAGCAGTTCTTAAAGAAGCTAAAGATGCAAACATTCCGGTATTTATCACTGACCGTGCAGTTGACGTTCAGGACGATTCTCTCTGGGTAACTGTTATGGGTTCGGATTTTACTGAAGAAGGCAGACGTGCTGCACGCTGGCTTCAGGAATATGCGACAAAACAGAACTGGAAAGGAACTATCAATGTAGTTGAACTTCAGGGAACTGTCGGATCAGCTCCTGCAATCGAAAGAAAGAAAGGTTTTGAAGAAGTAATGAAATCTACTCCTAATTTCAAAACTATCCGTTCGCAGACAGGTGAATTTACACGTGCGAAAGGAAAAGAAGTTATGGAAGCTTTTCTTAAAGCTGAAGGAAAGAAGATCAATGTTCTTTTCGCTCATAATGATGATATGGCAATAGGAGCAATTCAGGCTATCGAAGAGTATGGTTTGAAACCGGGTAAAGATATCACTATCGTTTCAATTGATGCTGTTAAAGGCGCATTCGAAGCGATGATCGCCGGTAAACTTAATTGCAGCGTTGAGTGCAGTCCGCTTCTTGGACCACAGCTTATGCAGGCTGTTAAAGATTACAAAGCTGGTAAATCTATACCAAAACGCATTGTAACCAATGAAACAATTTTCCCTGCAGAAGTTGCTGCTAAAGAGTTCCCGAATCGTAAGTATTAATTGATGATAGCCGTTTTCCGGAATTTCCGGAAAACGGCTATAGAATGATTATAGCCACCTTAAGAGTCTCTGCTGCGTTTTTAAAATTTGTTTGAACCGAGAGAGGAGGTATTATGGCTGATTTGAAGCCCATAGTTGAGATGAAGGGAGTGAAAAAATCTTTTCCGGGAGTTCAGGCTCTTTCTGGAGTTGATTTCAGATTGTTTGAAGGAGAGATTCATGCAATCATGGGACAAAACGGAGCCGGAAAGTCCACTCTCATAAAAATTCTCACTGGAGTATATAAAGCTGACGGAGGATCAATTGTATATTGCGGTACGCAATGCAGATTCAAGACTCCGCTCGAAGCTCAGAAGAAAGGCATCAGTACGGTTTATCAGGAAGTTAATTTGTGTCCGAATCTGTCTGTTGCAGAAAATATATTTATCGGCCGTGAACCGCGCCGTTTCGGGATGATAGACTGGAATAAGATTAATTCTGATTCAGAAAAGCTGTTAAAAAGACTCAATGTTTCTGTTGATGTAACAAAACTGCTTTCATCTTATTCGGTTGCAATTCAGCAGATGGTTGCTATTGCCCGGGTGCTTTGTATTTCTTCACGCGTTCTTATTCTTGATGAACCGACATCAAGTCTTGATGAACAGGAAGTTAATGAACTCTTTGAAGTTCTCAATAAATTGAAATCAGAAGGCATGGCAATTCTTTTTGTCACACATTTTCTTGATCAGGTTTACCGCATCACCGACAGAATAACTGTATTCCGGAACGGAACATTCGTCGGTGAATATATGACGAAAGATCTTCCGCGTGTTGAGCTCATTTTTAAGATGGTCGGAAAAGATATATCTGCTATGAGTGCAATGCCTCAAAAGTGTCTGGAGAATGTTTCTGACAATAAAGCAGCTGACTCACTTCTTGAAATTAAGAAAATGAAAAAACATGGATCGATGAACGAATTCAGCCTTGATGTTCAAAAAGGTGAAGTTCTCGGTTTTGCAGGACTTCTCGGATCAGGAAGAACTGAGACTGCAAGGCTCATTTTCGGTATCGATAAACCGGATCAGGGCGAATGTCTTGTGAAAAATCAACCGAAATCTATTTCATCTCCGAGTGATGCTATTGAACTTGGACTTGCATTCTGTCCGGAAGACAGAAAAACCGAAGGCATTATTGATGAACTTTCCGTCAGGGAGAATATCATTCTGGCGCTTCAGGGTTCACTTGGTATCATGAAATATCTTCCGCGTAAAAAGCAGGATAAAATTGCTGACGAATATGTCAAGGCTCTGGGAATTAAAACAGCAGATGCAGAGTGTGAAGTAAGAACTTTGAGCGGCGGAAATCAGCAAAAAGTTCTTCTTGCAAGATGGCTTGCTACCAAACCTTCTCTTTTGATTCTTGATGAACCAACAAGAGGTATAGATGTCGGTGCAAAATTTGAAATTCAGGAATTTGTAATGTCGCATTGCAAGGAAGGAATGTCTATTATTTTTATTTCTTCAGAGCTGGATGAAGTTATACGCGTTAGTTCCCGTGTGGCTGTTTTCAGAGACAGGCAGAAGATATCTGAACTGTCAGGTAACGATCTCAAAGAAGAGAAAATTATGCATACGATAGCGGGAGGTCAGTAATCATGGCTGGTTTTAAATTAAAGAATATTTTGGGGAAAATCGCAGGATTTTTTACAGCGGCAAGCCGCTCCGGTTTGCTGTGGCCTGTGATTTTTTTCGGGCTTATTCTTCTTGTAAATGCGCTGATCAATCCGGGATTTTTTGATATTGAAATCAAAGACGGACGTCTTTCCGGAAGTTTAATAGATATCATGAACCGTTCGAGTTATATAATACTGCTTGCAATCGGTATGACATTCGTTGTTGCGACTGCCGGGATTGATATTTCAGTCGGTGCTGTTGTTGCAATTTCAGCTGCGATATCAGCTTATCTGATCGGCGGTACCCTTGTTGTAGAGAACGGTGTTCAGCAGTACGTCAGCTTTATGCCGATGCCTGTTGCTATTATAGCGGCTTTGCTCATCGCGACTGCTCTTGGTATGTGGAACGGTCTTTTAATTTCACGGATGGGATTGCAGCCGATAATCGCGACTTTGATTCTGATGGTTGCCGGGCGCGGTATTGCCCAGCTGATAACAAGCGGACAGATTATAACAATCTACTATAAACCGTTTTTCTTTATAGGCGGCGGTTATCTATTCGGAATACCTTTTTCGATTTATATAGTCGCGGCAGTTCTTGCCGTCGTTATGTTTCTAAAAAAAAGAACTGCTCTCGGGCTTTTTATTCAGTCTGTCGGAATCAATAAAACGGCAACTAGATTTGCCGGAATTAATTCATCGAATATAATTCTTTGGGTTTATGCATTCAGCGGATTCTGCGCAGGTATTGTAGGTCTTCTTGTCTGCTCGAATAATAAGAGTGCGGACGGAAATAATGCCGGGTATAATATGGAACTTGATGCTATTCTTGCAGTAGTTTTAGGCGGAACATCTCTTGCCGGCGGTAAATTCTACATTATGGGAAGCGTGATAGGCGGACTGATTATTCAGAGTTTAACTACCACGATTTTTTCGATAAAGGAAATTAAACCTGAGGCGAATCTGGTCGTTAAAGCTGTAATCGTATTTATTGTATGTCTTATTCAGTCTGAATCGTTCCGGAAGAAAGTTGCCGGAGTAATTTTCCTCAGGGAGAAAAAATCATTATGAATATAAAAAATATTCCAATACTTTCTTGTATCACCGGCGGAAAGGGCGGGAATAGCTCAGGATCGATGTTTAATTTTAAATATCTTTTGCTGGCTGCGACGATTGCTCTTTTTATTATAATGTTCGGTATAGGATCTGTTTCATTCAGAGGTTTCTTTTCTCTGAAAGTTTTCTTTGATCTGTTTATCGATAATCCTTTTCTTTTTATTGCCGCTATCGGTATGACATTTGTCATCATCACCGGCGGAATAGATCTATCGGTCGGTTCGGTTGCGGCGCTTACTACAATGATAACCGGAACATTAGTTGAGATTCACGGAGTAAGTCCTGCTGTTGTTCTTCCTTTTGTTCTGCTTGTCGGATCCTCAATCGGATTTCTAATCGGGATAATGGTTCATTTTTTTAAGATACAGCCGTTCATTGCCACTTTGGGCGGAATGTTTCTTGCCCGCGGAATCGCGTTGATGATTAATACGGATTCAATAACTTTAAACAATTCGTTTTTTAAAGCTGTTTCGAATTATCACATTCCAGTTATCGGGAACGCGTTTATTACTATAAATGTCGTTATTCTTCTTTCGGTTGTTGTTGTTGCCATAATTCTCGCGCATTATACTAACTTCGGACGCACTGTTTATGCTATCGGAGGAAATGAACAGTCAGCAATTCTAATGGGTCTTCCTGTAGGACGCACAAAGATACTCGTTTATACAATAAGCGGTTTTTGTTCTGCCCTTGCGGGAGTTACAATGATGTTTTATATGCCGTCCGGAAATCCGCTTCATGGAGTTGGGATGGAGATGGATGTTATTGCTGCAGTTGTCATCGGAGGTACGATGCTGACAGGCGGTTCCGGTTATATGCTAGGTACTGTATTCGGAGTTTTAATTTTGGGTACGATTGCAACACTTATAAATTTCCAGGGCGGCAGTGTTAATCCATGGTGGATACGTATAATAAACGCGGCGCTGATTCTTGTGTTCTGTCTGCTTCAGATTTTATTTGAAAAGAAAGGCCGTAAAATAGCTAAATCCTGAAGTGCATTGTTATAAACCGGTAAATGCCCCGCCCGGGCGGGGTGTTTACCGGTTCGACTACAACTCTATTTTTCTGTGTAAACTCCGTTATTCTCATCAGCAAGAGCTTTCATGAAATCTTCATCCTTATCATCACCTAGTCCGACGCTGTGAATGATTACACGGCCGTTATTAAGTGATTTAATTTCTTTAAGAATTTTATCGGATGATGCATCAGACGGCTGACCGTCAGAAAGAAAAAATATTACATCTACTCCGCGTACATTGAGAGCTGCCTTGAGTCCGGCAAGAGCGCTTGTGCCGCCGCCTGATTTCAGATTGTCAACGAAGAATATGGCTTTATTCTTCGTCATGTCAGTTGCGGCAAGTACGTTTTTGTCCCAGTAATTTATTGAAGATGAAAAAGTTAACACGGTAAATTTGGTTTTTTCATCGAGCCCGCGTATTGCAGGCATCAGTTCTCTGCGTGCTGTGGCTAGTTTTGTAGACTCGTTTTCGATGCTTTTTGAAGCTAAACCTCCCAGAGGTCCCTTAAGTTTTTTTCTGATGATTCCGCCGGCTTCGCTGGCCGCCTGTGCTCTTAATTTGTCGGAAACATTTCCCTCATTTTTGCCTTCCATACTTCCGGATACATCTACCAGAAAAACGACATTCTTACCTTCCGTTTTTATCCCGAAATAGCTTTCGGATTTTGTAAATCTGTAGCAGCCGGTAGCAGTACAAAAAATAGCAGTTAGTGTTAATAGTAATAATTTTCGTTTCATTTTTCCCCCTGAAATATATTCTATGCTATAGCATATAGTTTCTTTATCAAGGCTTTTTTGATTTTTGAACAACTGCAATTACAGAAACTTCGGGTTTAGGTGAAAATGTCTGAATGATTAAAACTTTATTTGCATCAATTGATCTTATCGTGAACTGATAAGTTTTATCACCTATTTGAATCTTTAGATTATCATTTTCCAATGTCCACTTGAACGGAACAGCTGAGGTTTCGATATTAAGTATTCCTGTAAAATCTTTTTTGAAAACTATTTCGGTTTGGCCGGCCGGAAGGGGATCTTTTTCTAAAATTTTTCCTGTGCCTGTAAAAATTACCATGTCGCTTGACTGTATGTTCCAGCTGCCTGTGAGAATTATCGTGCTTGCTGTGTCTCCTGAATAAATTAATCCGGAAAACAGCAATAATCCAATCAGATACTTTTTCATTTTCATTACACTCCTTATGATTATTAAATATGTAAGCTAATTAACTTTCAATTGATGGACTCCGATATTAATCTGCCTTAATGAATATTATTTTAGCATTCTCAGGGGCAGAACCTTTTACAGTCCATATGATAATCTTCGTACCATTCTTGCTGCTGTTTCCGGAAGCGTTGACGATAAGCTGTTGTTTCCCATAATCACGTATAGTACAGAATTTCTCATATCGATTTATGCGCCACTGATGCGGTATACCGTTGGATGTCATAAGCTGCGCACCGTCCCTGCTTGTCGGCTGCATCACATATGTTCCGTCATACTTGATATTGTATAACGGTCCGCGGTCAGGATTGTTTTTAATAAGTTTTATTGTAAAAGGTTTAGATGGTTTCTTGTCAGAAAGTTCCATATAGAAAGTTCCGCTTGAATAAACAGGGGCAATATATTTGCCGAAGATTTGTATATAGTAATCACCGTCTGCTAACAGGCCGCTTTTATCTTCATTATCACTTTCAATGCTGATTTTGAAGTAGTTGAGCTTTTTGGCCTTGTAATAACAGTCCACAATCATTTGTCCGGTTTGTGTGAATTTGTAGCCGTCTGTAATTTTAACGGAACCCGCTTTAAGTTCGATAACCTTTGTCACATCGGTGCTGTTGTCATATTCATCAAGGTAGACAGCTTTGAAGCCTGCGATTTCAAACGATTCGCCCGTTTTGTAAAGCAGTTTTGACGGAGTATGCTGGAACTGTACAACGCCCTGTTTGCGTATCTGGTTTTCACGGTATGGATTCTGTTTCGCCTGTTCGAGTGCTTTAGTAAATGTGTCCTTTTTGCTCTTTTCATACACAGTAAGAGCAAGTGATGAATTCGACGACTTGCCCGGTGTATAGGTCTTGAAGCCGTACGTGCTTTCCAGATAGTTGGCTGATATTCTGTACACTTTTTTATCTTTTACGATAATGGTGTAGCTGCCGCCTGCTTCAAGGTTTGCCAAACGCCGGAGCGATGCGGGGAAAATAATTCTTCCGCGGTTATCCATGTTTCCGGCAGATACGGGATAAAGGCCGTCCATCGCTTCCAAAAGAAAGTTTAAGTGAGTATTTTCTGTTTTTGAGTACGGAGTGGAGTAGACTTCTCTGCCGTTCGCGTCGATCAGCATTGTCTTGTTTCCCTTCTGCACATGATACACTTTCATCTCAAACCAGTCCGAAATTTTCTGACCATGCGAGGCGAATGCGCCGATGGAGTCATACTCGACAGAAAGGAGAATCTTTCCTGTTTGAATATTCACCACACCTTTTTTGCCGTTGGCATTTGTTACCTGAACAACTGGTGTATTTGTTGAACCTAGGACGGGAGTTATCTGCTTGTATACGCAGGGTGTGACTAAAAGTCCTTTCGCATTGACAAGACCAACGTAGCCGTTTTTTTCAGCAATTGCATAACCGTTTTTTCCCTCGGCCCATTTTACATAACTTACTTTATCATAATCGAATGGAAGAATCGTCTTTCCGCTGAAATCGATAACGCCCCATTTTTTGTCATTGTTCATTGCCCAGGCGCAGCCGCCCGCGCTGAAAGGGCTCACATCCCTCCGGGTCGCGGGATCGGTTTGATTAAGGCTCCAATGAAGAAGTTCAGTAACATTCAAGGATGAGCCGTCAGGCTTTACAAAGTACCGTGTCATTGGCGTGTAATCATCTTTCGTATTGTATGCTTCATTTTTAGATGCACGGGCAATGCCATTTTTGAATAATACATCCAAACCGTCATAGCTTGCGATCACTTTGCCTGAGAGGGCATATATGCTTCCATCTGCATTGATAACCTTTTCCTTAGCCTGATAATTTACCAAACTGTATTTAAGAGGAATCAACGTTTTGCCGCTGAAGTCGATCACGCCGTACGCGACACCGTAGAGATAGTCCGGTTGTGCATCTATAGATGTGATAATCAGCTTATGCGCCGGCAGAATTTCGAACTTGGCGTGATTTATGAAAAAAGAACCTTCACCCGGCGATGCCAGAATGCCGGTTGTATACGTCGGTTTTATCAGAATACCCTCAGGCCCTGCAAGTCCCGAGGCTAAAGTTTCAAAAGTTTGTTTTTTGATCCAGTCATGAGCATTCTTCTTTCGGAATACTCGATCTTTGATTGTAAGGGGTATCTGAAAACACAGATACGGACCTTTTTGCGGATAGGTTGTAAAATCATTGAATGCGCTTTCAATATAATACACATTCTTCAAAACCGCTTTTCCGTTTTTATCGACTATTGTCGCGTTGAAACCCGGTCCTTTCGGCTCGGTGAACACCAGTGCATAGCCTTCGATAAAATCGTGTATGGCACGGAAGTCAGCCGAAGGTTTCATGCCGTTTGCGATATTATCGTTATCCGACGAGTCAGAGCCGATCAGATAATTCTTATATTTTGTGATATATTTATTCGGAGTGACAACCTCTTTGTTTGTTTCCAGATTCCAATAACCGAGATAATAATCATTGCTGCTTTTCATCCTTAGTATTCGGCACATTCCCTCGGAAGGCAGACCGACGAAGTCATAATTGCAAGGAACGACTTCTTCGCCCTTGACGTTAAGAAGCCCCATCTTTCCGTCACGCTTTGCCTGAGTGTAGCCGCCGATAAAGATTTTCGGCAATACGGAAATATTTTCGGAGCCGAGTTCCGGCGAAAAGGCATACAGCCGTATCTCGTCGTAAATAGGATTCACGGCGAACTTACCGTACTTGTCAACAAGCCCGACTTTATTATTCAGAATGCCGGTGCTGCTGCTGAAGCCGACTTCAACCTTACGAAGGCCGTTTTCGTCAAAAATGGTTTGAATTGTGCTTTGGAATTCCTCTTCAGTGCCGAGGTAAACAGGAGAACTCTCTGATGTGTTAGGTGCGCTCTTTGCTGTGACAGAGATTGTACCCGCACATATAATAATAAGAAAAAGTTTTGAAAATATTTTTTTCATGACAGCCCCTTCAGCTCGGTTAATGTAATATCATGTTTTGGCTATATTATCCGAAACATGATAACAACTTCAATAACAATTCATTGTTTTCTTCGTCCAAAAGCATGATTTCTTTACGCCAGATTTGGTAAACTTCTCCATTGATTATTTCACCGATTCTGTCGGCATATTTTTGAAGAATATCATTATTTCTAAGGTCTTTTAATCTGGCAGC
>DAOMHE010000060.1:0-10436 GCA_035430785.1 Spirochaetota bacterium
TACCTGATCAGGTTTCTGTTATTGGATTTGATGATCTATTTATGTGTCAATATACCGTACCCCGTCTCACGACTGTTTATCAGCCTAAATTCAGCCTGGGAGAGATGGCATTTGCGAGAATATTCGAAAGAATAAAAGACAAGGAGCTGAAACCGCAAAAACAGCTTGTTGAACCGAAGCTCATCATAAGAGAATCAACCGGAAAGCGGGCTTAAAGAACAGGCGGAAGACCGTTAATGAAAACTTCTGCATCAGAAGAGCCTGTATTGCTGATCATGCATTTATAGTATGATTTGTAATTCAGTGAGTCTTTTTTCTTCAGCAGAAATACCTTTTCGTTAATATTGATTTCTACGGAACCGTTTAAAATATAAAGGAAGCGTTCACCGTTAAGCTCATCAGGCAGTTTTTTTATTTCAAGAGAGCTTTCCGGCGAAAAAATTACAGAGTATGATTCAAGTACGTTATTTTCGAGCTTGGACGCAAGCAGATTGATGGATACTCCCATATTGTTTGTTTTCAGCGATTCGATGTCAGCAGATTTGACAATTAGAAGATCCTTGTGTTCAATCTGTTTAAAAAATTCCGACATGGGGACTCTGTAAAAATTAAGAATATCCGATAAAGATGAAATTGAAGGTGAAATTTTAGAGTTTTCTATTTGAGAAAGTGAGCTGGGAGTAAGATTTACCGCTTCTGCTACAGTTGAAAGCGAAAAACCCTTTTCAGTTCTAATTTTTTTTAGTAGACGGCCAATATTCATAATTACACCATTTTTTCTAGTCTATGTCATAATTTTGTCTGCACATATTATTCGTCAAATAAATATTAAACAGCATTATGCTTATATCTTGACAGACAAAAACTTCTTCTTTAAGAATGAGCAGTGCCGATTTCCCGGAGGATGATGATGAGACTTGTAATGATATTTTACAGTATTTGCATTCTTGCATCTTTTTTCGCGATATTGGTGAAATACCGTAAGGAATCACTTTATAAATACGTAAAACTTGTTCCTATTATGATTTTGTTCCTATTATTACTTGTTCTTTCTGTTCTTTCCGGCGGAACCCGTTTTTCATATTTTGTCGCAGCCGGGCTTTTATTCAGCATGTTCGGTGATTTTTTTCTTCTTGATGATACCAGGTATCTGATCCCCGGGATGATTTCTTTTTCACTTGCACATATTATTTATATCGCTGCTTTTTTTCACACTGATTTGTCAATAACTGTTCCGGGAATAGTTATTGCAGTTTTATCTCTGATTTATGTTTTTACAGTCAAAACATTTCTCAGAACGGGTTTTCAGAAAAAAATGTTTTTGCCTGTACTTGTTTACTGCGTGCTTCTAACGGCAATGAACTTAGCCGCTCAGAGTTATGAAGCAGGAAGAGGCGGTCTTTCGGTTCTTTCCATAGGTGCGGCGCTTTTTTATGTTTCCGATGCTTTTCTCTCATGGGAAGTTATTGTTGAGAAATATAAAGCATCGGCATTAATCGTTTTGGCTTCATATTACTCAGCACAGATGCTTATTGCATACAAAGCCGTGCAGAGTATATTATCGTCTTCGATTCTATAATTTTCCGGTAGTGTTTATCACCTTGGTTCCTTTCGGTATTTTCATGTCGAAAATACTGTCGCTTATTGACTTCTCAATTATTATGTTTTTGTAAGAAAAATCAAAATAATCACCGCTTACGGTTTCTTCAGCGTGTATCCTTTTGTAATACGAATAATTATCAGTTTCAGATAATGTATCATAGCGTATTATAAAGTTCATCGGTAGTTTTTTATTTTCTATTGTAAGATCAGATACTTTCTTTTTTTCGGAAAAATTAATTTTCTGGGAAAAATCGGCGTCATCATATTCAAGGGTAGCTGAGTTTTCTTTGAATTCGGCAAGTTGCGCAATAAGAGGTATTTTGCCTGAAACTATCGCGAAAATGGAAGAGGGATTATATGTTGCCGAAAAGAGCTCCGGAGATTTGGCGTCTGAAAGAAACAAAATTTTGTCATAAGTCGAATAAGCATTAATTATATCATTTTCAATCAATATGTGAAAAACAACTGTTCCGAAATAAGGGTCACGGATAACGGCTCTCCATTTTCCGGAATCTGCTGAATAATATATTTTGCCTGATGCAGAGTTTGATTTTCCGTTGAGTTTTATTTTAAGTGAGATATCAGCCGAAAATGAAGGAGTTTTTCTTTCATTGAATTCGATGACTGCCGATGTAAGTTCCGATTTTGAAAAAACAGTATCTGTTGAAGTTTTTTCAGGAAGACTCTTACATGAAAGAGATATGGTTAAAATGAAAAATAGAGTTAATTTAATTTTTGACTGCATTTTTTACCTTCTCTTCAATTTTAGGATCGGCTTTAAAAGAAAGGGCTTTTTTCCAGTATTCAATTGCTTTTTGTTTTTTGCCAAGTTTCAAACTGGTGTCGCCGAGATGGTCGTAGACAACAGGATCTTCGGTTTTTGCGGCAGTAAGGTTTTGCATTCCGCGGTAAAGATATTTGAATGCTTCATTATAATTCTTTTTCCTGTAATGAAGCCATCCGAGAGAATCAAGGAAAGCACCATTGTTAGGTTCTTTTGAAAGAGCAGACTGTATCATCGATTCAGCTTTATCGAGATTAGTATTCGAATCAACATAAATATATCCCAGAAAATTCAGGTAACCCGGATTTTCTTTGTCATACTTGAGAGCTTCTTCCATTTCTCGGGCGGCATCGGCAGTTTTCGAAAGTTTTTCATAGGTTATAGCAGCATGAAAGCGTATGTACGGATCTTCGGGAGAAAGCTCGATTGCTTTGGAGATATCAGAAAGAGATGCCTGATAATTTTTTACGTCAAAATTTGATAAAGCCGAAATGTAATAAACTCTGGGGTTTTTAGGTTCGAGTTTTTTTGCACTGTTTATGATGCTTTCAAATTTAGTACGGTTTTTTATAACGGAATAGAGATATCCCGTGTAGAGATAATTCTCGATATTGAACTCGGCAGTATTTGATTTTTCAATCATCAGAATCGCATTAGCGGTTAATTTTGCTTTTTCAAATGAAGAAGCGGCATATCTGTAATGAGCGGCTGAATTATTAAATTCTGCAGCTTTTCTGTTGATTTTAGCGGAAGGAATATATAGATCTGTCTGGTTAATTATTTCACCCGCACGGGAATAGAAAGCTGCTGCGGATTCTTTGTCTCCGGCGGCTTCACTGACTTTCGCACCTGCTAACACCGCAGGAAGATGCGCATCTTCGGTAGTTAACAATTCATTTATTAATGGCATAGCCGCTTTTTCATTTCCGGCTATAGCATAGAGGAGCGCCCGCGCAAGCTTATTGCTTGAAGTTTTATCTCCCAGCGAATATATCAGATATGAAGAAGCACGAGCATCCCCGTTGATATAATGAATCGTTCCAATGAATGCTGATATTTTGTAGGCAAGAGGTTCTTTTTTCTGTTCAGGAGTCATGGAATTTAAAACAGCTTCATAGGCCTTTGCAGAACTTTTGAGCTGGTTGAGTCCTGCAAGGAATCCTGCCATTTTAAGCATGCGCTCGGAATTCTGAGCATTGTATTCCATTGCGCTTTTTATGTTTTCAATTGCGTCATTATAATTGCCGAGTTCGTAGTTTATCTCAGAAAGAACGATGTGAATTTTTTCCATGTATTGCGCAGGAATGCTTTGTTCGTATGAAAGATTCAGAAGAAGGTCGAAGCAGTATTTTGCCATGACTATATTGTTGAGCTGATTATAGTGAATTGATCCCAGGATGTAAAGGAATTCGGGATTTTTTGGATTCATCTGGGTGAGGGTGAAGAGAGTGTCGGCTGAGTCCTCTGTTTTTTGCAGTGAATTCTGTGAATTATAAAGAACGATATATGCTTCGGCGAAATCATCCTTAAGCTCAATTGACTTTTTTGCATACTCTTCGGCTTTAGCGAAATCTTTCAGCTGGAGGTATATTTCAGCTATTTGGTGGTATATTCTGTATTGTTCCGGATGGTTTTCTATTTTCAGAAGAAGTTCTACCGCTTCAGAAAATTTGTTTTCCGATCTCAGCATTTGCGCCTTGCTGTAATTAACGTCAGCGCTTTCCGCAAAGAGGCATATCGTGCTTGCGCTGATTACAGCGGCGAGAAACTTTTTCATTTTGTTTATCCGTAATATCAGATTACCTGGTTTTATCCACAGTACTTCAATTATCGGATTAGTATTAAAAATCAGCAAGAAGAAAAAGCTAAATAAATGTAAGTCCGTTAATGTCCGGTTTTATGAGATAAGCGGGCAACCCTGTCTATCCCCGAATAATCGGGGCAGAATACTGCTTCAAAACCGTTTAAGCCGGCTAAATCCTTGACCGCATTTTTCTGGGATGCGCCGATCTCGATTAAGAGAATTCCGTTATCAGTAAGATATTCATTTGCATTGCAAATTATGGTTTTTATTATTTTCATTCCCGAATCGTCTGCAAATAAAGCCTGTTCCGGTTCAAATGAAAGTTCTGCTTCGAGACTGTTCTTCTCGGATTCTGCAATATATGGAGGATTTGCCGTTATCAGTGAAAATTTCTTTCCGGTAAATGCTGAAAAAACATCGCTTTTAGTGAATTCTATCTTTCCCGAGACGATTTGCTCGCCATTGAGACGGGCGCATTCGAGTGCGTCCGCTGAAATATCGGATGCATATACCGAAAGATCAGGTCTGTTATATTTTACTGATACGGCTACGGCTCCCGATCCGGTACATATATCAAGAAATTCCGATTTTTGAGGAGCGAAATAGATTGCCTGATCAACAAGAAGTTCGGTATCAGGCCGCGGAATTAAAACAGAGCGGTTTACCGAGAATTCAAGACCGTAAAATTCTTTGTGTCCGGTGATGTAGGCAAGAGGTTCGCGCTTGGTACGGCGCTTTGTTATAGAATGAATTGAATCAATTATATCTGATGAAATTTCAGTTTCGGGATGCGATATTATTCTGTGGCGGGCAATGCCGGCTGTTTCACAAATTATAATTTCTGCATCAAGAGAGCAGGTAGGTATACCCGAAATTTTCAGTTCGGCAGAAACTTCTGCGAATATTTCACCGAGGGTCATAAACTGTCCTGATCTTTCAGCAGTTCCTCGATTTCAAACTCTTTCAGTGACCTAATTATCTGATGCATTTCGCCGTTCAGGAATGTTTCGAGATTATAAAGTGTCACTCCAATACGGTGGTCAGTAACCCTTGACTGAGGGAAATTATACGTTCTGATTCTTTCGCTTCTGTCGCCTGAGCCGACCTGGGATTTTCTGAGTTTCGATTCGGTTTCCCTTCTTTTCTGATCCTGAACTTCAAAGAGGCGGGTTCTTAAAACTCTGAGAGCCTTTGCTTTGTTTTTTATCTGGGAACGTTCATCCTGACTGGTAACAACGAGACCTGAAGGTATATGCGTTATTCTGACAGCAGAATCAGTCGTGTTAACATGCTGACCGCCGCTTCCGCTTGAACGATAAACATCGATCCTAAGATCCTCGGTGCGTATATTAACGTCGCTTTCTTCGGCTTCAGGCATAACTGCTACAGTGACCGCACTTGTGTGGATTCTTCCGCCGGCTTCGGTTGACGGAATACGCTGAACGCGATGCGTTCCCGATTCGAACTTGAGGTCGTCATACGCCGCGTCTCCCGAAATAGAGAATATTATTTCCTTGAAACCGCCGATTTCGGTCTCGCTTTTTTCCATTATCTCAAGTTTCCATTTGTTGATATCCGCGTAACGCGAATACATTCTGAATAAATCCGAAACAAATAGAGCCGCTTCGTCGCCGCCGGTTCCAGCGCGTATTTCCATTATAACATCTTTGCCGGAACCAGGATCTTTCGGCAGAAGAAGTACCATCATCTCCTTTTCCAGAAGGGGAAGATTTTCCTCTATCGAATGTTTCTCTTCTGTAAGCATTGAACGCATTTCCGGATCTTTTTCTGTCTGAAGAAGAACTTCGGTTTCAGATAGATTTTTTTTGAGGTTTACATATTCTCTGTATTTCTTGACTGCAGGTTCGAGCTGTGAAAATTCGCGGCTTAACTCGCGGAATTTTTCTTGGTTTGATACAACCGACGGGTTGCTCATTTCGACTTGAAGTTCATTGAAACGTGTATTTAATCTTTCGAGTCTGGCTTCCATATTTCTCCGGTAGAACGATTGCTCCCGAGAGGATTTGAACCTCTGGCACATAGTTTAGGAAACTACTGCTCTATCCACCTGAGCTACGGGAGCGTTATCTTGTGAACATTTGTTTTCGGCGGGAATTTACAAGTCGCTGGAAGTCGCGAATGTTTTTAACAAAAACGCTGTCCGCCTGAATTTCAATCTTTCCGAGGTTGGCCAATTGTGTCAATGCTTTTTGAGTGTCTTCCATAGGGAGCCCTGCCCAGTTGCATATCTCATTCGGATTTGTTTTTAAAATAACAGGACTGTCGAGATCGAATTTCTGTTCGGCTTCGGCAAGCATGTTGAGAACATCCATTACTCTCAGCTGAGGTTCGTTCAGAAGAAGAATCATCAGTCTTCTTTTGGCATCATAAATTCTTTTTGAAAAAATTACAAGGAGTCTGTATGCGAGTTGGGGATTTCCCTGCAGAATAGCATCAAAATTATCGCGGTGAAATTTTAAAAGTGAAACTGTTTCAGGGCCCATTGCTACGGCAGATGCGGAACGCGGCTCTGCTTCGAGAATCGCCATTTCGCCGAAGACGTCGCCTTCTTCAAGCACGTCAAGGGTCTTCTCGCGGTTATTGATTATTTTAACAATGCTGACACGTCCCTTTTTGACGAAGTAAAACTCGTTTCCAGGTTCGTACTCGCAGAAGATTATTTCGCCGGGAGCGTAATCAACTGAAAATTTATCGAGTTTTTCCATTGCATTTTTTTCTAAGAGAAGCATATGTACTCCTTACTGAAGCTGTGTCAGACGGCGTTTCGCGTCAAAAGTAATATCATCCGCAGGAGGCATCGATGCCGCTTTCTGCAGATATGCCGCTGCTTTCTGTTTCTGTCCTGCCTGCATAAAAATCAGACCCGAATTATAAAGCGCCGCTTTCGCCGATTTGGACTGCGGAAATTTTTTAACAAAGTTGGAAAATGCTGTTAGGGAATCCTGAAGTTTGCCCAGCTTCATGAGAACTTTTCCGTATTCTATATGAGCTTCTTCGAATGTTTTTGCGGAAGCTCCGTGTTCAAGCGACGCATCTTCAATTATTTCTTTAAGAACCGGTTCAGCGGAGCGCGGGTCGCCTGATGCAAATAGCGATCTGGCGTTTTCAAGCTTGTCTTCCGGAGAAAGCCCGCCGCCTGGTGATGATGTTCCTCCGAGAAAATCATCCATTTCGCTTGAAAGTTCAGTTGCGTGCGAAACGGAAAATCCCGAATCAAAATCGGTCATGTCCGGAGGTGAATCTTGTGAATCTGTTCCAAAATCCGAAAAACCTCCGAATCCGGAATCATTCGTTGCGGATGATGAATCCTGAAAATCTTCCGATGGAGGCGGAAGTTCATTCGAGAAATTGCCTGACTGGATGTCTTTTATGCGCTGCATTGAGTTTTGCGCATTGAGGCCGTCAGGATAATATCCCATGTATTTTTTGAAGGCATAAAGTGCCTGAGAATATTTCTGGGTGCGGAAATAGTATTCACCGATTTTGAAGAGCTCGGCTTCGGGATTAACTACATTGGTTTCTCCGAGAACTTCTCTCTGTGCTTTTCCGATACGTCTGAGCTGATTGCTGAACACTGAAAGCATTTTCTTTACGACGGCGATGTTGCCGAGAACTATACTTTCGAAATCTCCGAGAGTAAGAACCAGAACGACTACATCCGTGAGAGTCTGTGCTGTTTCTTCTCTTGGATATCTTCCAAGAGCTGATTTAACTCCGAAAAATTCTCCCGGTTTGATGTGTTCTTTTACCTCTTCGCCTGTTTCGGGTTTGAGATATGTGAGAAGGACTTTTCCGGCTTTGAGAATGTAAATGTATTCGCTTTTGTCGCCCTCGAAATAAACGACACTTCCGGATTTGTAGCTTCTTGTAGTAACTTTACCGACTCCGCTCGACATTTCACACCAACTTTTTTTATAGTTCTACAGGCATAAACGGAAATTTTTTCTTAAATCCGACAGCCTTGTTGATTCTGCTCAATACGCCTAAAAGATCGCCAATGATGAAGCGGTCAATTCCGGCAATTCGTACAGTCTGATATTTTATACCGAAGTTTTTAAAAGAATCAAGAAAAACAGCATGACCGTAGACCGGAATTCCATTAATTATTGCAAGTTTGACATCCTGAAGGTTTGCATTTACAACTGATTCGTAAGGATCGTCATTTTTCTTATCGAAGAGAACTATGTCTGCAAGCATTCCGTGTGCGAGCTTTCCGTTTTCCGAAAGCCTGAAAGCCTTTGCAGGATTTTCGGTCGTCATTTTGAAAATCTGCTTTGCAGGAAGATCTTCCTTATAATGTTCATTGTAATATTTTCTGCCGAATTTCATTTCATGCAGAATATTTTCTCCGCCCGACATCGGAGAATCTGTTCCGATGCATACATTGACTCCTGTTTTGAGCATTGTCTTTATGTCTGCCGTTTTATTATACATGAATATATTTGAATCTGCACACCAGACGACACTGGCTTTTTTCTGTTTTACAAGAGCTATTTCTTCGGGCGTAAAAGCTATTGAGTGAACAAGAACGGAATATTCTCCGAGACCGCCTTTTTGATTGAGAATTTTGAGTTCATTTCTGGATTCTTCATCGAAACCTTCTCCAACATGCGCGACAAAAGGAATTCCTTCTTTTTCCGAACGCGCATACTCGGCTTCGATTCCTTCGCCCCAGTTGAGTGCAAACTGTGTTATGGAATGAACGAGTGTATAGTCTGATATAACTTTCAGCGGCATTATGCCGAGAAAAGGTTCCTGAACGAAATGAGGAATATGGTCGTGAACGCTTGTTACTCCTGAAATGAGGTTTCTGTAGCCTGCGAGCAGATACAGGTCGCGGTTTGCTATCTGCTGGCGTTCGCGGTATACAGGAGCCGATTTGAGATCATTGTCCCATGGAAGCCAGTTTATATAAGGACCGTTTCCGACCTTCGGGAAATAATTTCCTATTAAGTGATCGTGAGAATTGATGAGACCCGGAGTTGCCACTGAATTGGATATGTCCACATCCGGTTTTGATGCTGCGGATTTTGAAATTGCGCTGATGTATGCGCCGTCAATCTCAATAGTTGCATTCTGTACGGCAGAATCTGAACTTACCGCGCACGAACACCTTAATGTCCATTTTTTCATTTAAAAGCCTCTGGCATAACTAAAATCCGCGTCCGTAAATAGGCTAAACGCAAGTAAATACCGAGTCAAGAACATTTACACCATTAGTGATCACCTTTTTTTAAACCCTTGTTTGACTTTGATTGCCGTAAGGTGTATAAATAATTGTTCCGGCAAAAAAGTTTGAATACGCGGGAATGTTTGTAGATTTTAATATTTTATCAGGCGGCAGTGCTTCAAATGTTTTCAAAATAAGGCCGCCCGCGGAGTTTGATGAGCAATGATTGAAAAAAAGAATTATCCAAAGATTCTTGTCGTTGAGGACGAGGCGATCGTCGCGTACGATCTCGTTCTGATGCTCGAAAAATTCGGCTATCCTGTGTGCGGAAAGGTGTTGTCCGGAGAAGAAGCATTGAAGCACATGGAAAAGGATAAGCCAGACATGGTTTTTCTCGACATCATTCTTGCAGGCGGAATCGACGGGATAGAAACCGGCGAAATAATCCGTTCACAGTACGGAATTCCTTTTGTTTATATCACAGCTTCTACAGACCATGCGACACTTGAAAGAGCAAAGATGACGGCGCCTTATGGTTATATTTCAAAACCATTTTCCGAAAACGATATTTATATTGCCGTAGAGACTTCTATCTATAAATGGCAGGCAGAACAGGCTGTAATAGAAAAGGAGCGATGGCTCCGTGCGGTTGTTCAGGGGATAGGCGAAGCGATAATATCAACAGGATATGACGGAAAAATAAGTTTTATAAATCCGGTTGCTGAAGATCTTCTGCAGTGTTCTTCTGATGATGCCATAGGCAAAACGCTGGATGAAATTTTTAAATACGAATCGAATGATGCTGAGCAATATGAAGCGGAAGAAGCTGTTGTTCAGGGAGATAAATTTAAAGTTAGAATAAACGGGGCTTTTCTGATAAGACCTGATTCGTCCCGTCTTCCTGTTGATATGACTATATCATCGATAGTAAACGATAAAAATGATTTCGAAGGATCGATCATACTTTTTTCGGATATTCGAAAACGCCTTGAATATGAAGACAGAATTAAAAGCGCTTCTCACGAATGGAGAACGACATTTGATGCGATAAAAGA
>DAOMHE010000060.1:10536-12910 GCA_035430785.1 Spirochaetota bacterium
AGAAATCATCTGGAAGACCTTGTTGAAAAACGCACAGCTGAATTAAATGATGCGGTCGACAAGGCAAACCGGGCTAATAAGGCTAAGAGCGAATTTCTGGCTAATATGAGCCATGAACTCCGGACTCCTTTGAATTCAATTATCGGTTTCGCAAAGCTGATGAATCTTGGAGGAACTTCCGTAGAAGAAAGCATGCGTTATCTTAATAATATACTCAATTCCGGAAATCATCTGCTCAGGCTTATAAATGACGTTATAGATATATCTAAAATAGAAGAAGGCAGGTTTACATTATCTATTGAACGGGTTGATATGGTCAGTCTTCTCCGTACTAGTGTTGAAATGATCGTTTATCAGGCAAACCAGAAAAATATAAGCGTTGAACTTTCGGTCGGAGGACCATTTGAAGTAGACGCCGATATAAAACGATTAAAGCAGGTTCTTTTAAATCTGCTTTCCAATGCAATCAAATTTAGTCATGAAAACGGCCGGATTGAAGTCGGAATCTATGCCGAGGATAATTGCTGTGTTGTTTACGTTAAAGGCGACGGCATTGGAATAGAGAATGATAAGCTTGATTATATTTTTCAAAAATTCGCCCAGCTTGATTCGAGCATGAGCAGGCAGAATGAGGGTGCCGGACTCGGTCTCTCAATAACGAAGAATATCATCGATTCTCATCACGGATATATATGGGTGGAGAGTGAATTAGGGAAGGGCAGTATATTTAAATTCAAGATACCGATTTTTCAAAATATGGAGGGATAAATGAACAAGGAATCTTTTGTAATCGGAACCGTGATTGATCCGGTTCTTATAGTCGAAGATAAAAAAGAAAACCAGGATCTTCTTTTTGAACTTTGCAAAAAAATGAATGTGGTCAGTGAGATTGCTTCCAACGGAAAGATAGCTATTGATATGTGTGCTAACAGAAAGTTTTCGGTATACATTGTCGATTTGATGATGCCGGTGATGGACGGCAGAACTTTTATATCCGAGATTAAGAAAATTGATCCGTCTGCGATTATCCTTGTTCAGACGGCGCTGGATTCGAGTGAAACAATAATTGATATAATGCGCATGGGAGTTTTTGATTATATAATCAAGCCCATAGAACCTGAACTTTTCATGAGCGTTTTGCTCAAGGCTCTTGAATACGGAAGCTTGAAACAGCTCGAGATGTCTCAGACTATCAGTGCCGGAGATAAAATCAGGGGACAGATTGAATGGCTTAATTATAAAGAGAGCCGCAGAATGATGACCCAGGACAGTACCGAGTCAAAATCAATTTACAGTCTCAAAACTTCTCTTTCGCAGGGAGCAGGTTTCGGTACTCTTATTACTCTTCTTGATATCATGAAAAATTCTTCGACTGCGGAAGGAGAGTTTTATAAGATTGATAAATCCCTTGCGGATATGGTTTTCGACAATAATGAATTCTGCCGCACTCAGCTCGACGGACTTAACTTTGCGACGGATATGCTGGAAAAAGATTTTACCCTTGAAACGAAAAGCACAGTTGATTTTGTTAATGCATTTCCCGGAATGGTTCAAAATGTTCTTAATTATTATCCGGAGAAAAAGTTAAAGGTAACTCTTCCGATTGCAAAGGATAATCTTCCTATTAGATATAATGCAGATGTTATGACCATTGTCATGGAAGAGCTGATGGTTAATGCGTTTAAATATTCGGCACGGGGAAGTACAATTAATGTTTTCTGTCATGTGAATCACGGATATTTCTGGGTAAATATCAAAAATGATGTTACACTGAAACCTTACGGCGGAGTTCCCAAAGAATATGAGAAGCTGGTGCTTGAACCTTTTTACAGGATTCATCCGCCTGATGAATCAATATCAAAGATTGAAAAAATAGGCTTTGGTCTCGGTCTTGCCGTTGTCGATTATGTTGCAAAGAAGCACGGCGGAATTTTTATCATACATGATGTTCGCGACATGACTACGGAAAAAGAGAGAATGTGCGTTCTCTCTGAATTTCTGCTTCCTATCTGGCAGTAGAGTCTCCGAAGATAAATGAAAGAATGCTGTTTGCAATGTGGTGAAATATAATATAAAAAAGGATCGGCGTCACCGTTTCGGGCGGCGCCGAGGCCAGAGCCACATATACGGACAGCGCGGTATTTTTGTGACCGAAAAGAAGAGAAAGCGATTTTGCAGTCGCTTTATTTCTTGATGCGAGAAAGCCTGTTGAAAATGAAACTCCGCATAGAATAAATGCGGCAAGTGCCGGAAATAACAGATCTGCCTTGTCAGCTTTAAGTATAGAATTTTTTGAACTCATAACAGCGGCAAATATTATGAAGGGGAAAAGAACTGTTCCCGAGAGACCTGATATTTTTGCGGGAATTCTGTT
>DAOMHE010000061.1:0-1481 GCA_035430785.1 Spirochaetota bacterium
GCGCTCATTTCGGGAAGGATGACATTAGCGATCGAAACAACGAAAATACCCAGAACTATTTCAGTCAGACGGTCGGAATAATAAATACTGCTCACAGCACCTTTGAAAATGGTCGTCGCAAATGCCGTATTAACGAGAATATTTATCTGATAAATCGCAATCCCGAGAAGCGCGGGAGTCATCATTCTGAAAATACGCCGGATTCCAGGATCTTTAAAGTCGGGCATAAAACTGAAACGGAATCCGCTGCGTCTCATATAAGGCAATTGAAGAAGAATCTGCATTATACCGCCGAACAAAACGCCGAAAGCAAGACCCATGATTTTTTGTTCGAAAAATGACGAAAATACAACCGCTCCGCAGATTATTCCGACATTCAGAAGAACAGGAGAAAAAGCCGGCGCAAAAAAATGTTTATTCGAATTCAAGTAACCCATACAGAAAGAAACAATTCCTACCAGAAAAAGGTATGGAAACATGAGTCTGTTCAACAAAACTGTCAGAGAAAGAAGAGAATCATCAGTAAAACCGTAGGCGAAAAGATTGACGATCTGCGGAGAAAAAATTATACCAAGAGAAACAACTGCGAAAAGAATCAGAATAAGAACAGAAACAGTCTTGCGGGCAAGAATTTCCGATTCATCTCTGGTCTTATTGTGAAGATAATCCGTATACACCGGTATAAATGATATAGTTAAAGCTCCTTCCGCAACAAGCCGCCTGAAAAGGTTCGGTATTCGAAAAGCTACGTAAAAGGCATCGCTCACGTCATTCATACCGAAAATACTGCTGATCAGAATGTCGCGCACAAAGCCGAATATTCTGCTTATAAATGTCGAACCGGCAACAACACCGGTTGATCTGATAACTTTTTTTCTGTCCATAAACTTAAAATTTCACCGAAAGCGATTCAGTCAAGGTATATTCTTTTTAATACTATATTGATTTTTAATTGACTTCAAAAGGCAATCAAAGCTAATAAAACTCTCGGGGGAGAATATGGATTACAGACTAGTCAGACAGTATGCAAATAACTCAATAGACAATTTTTTCAATTTCTTCTATAAAATAGCGGATTTTTTTACGGTTATGATCGACTGCTTCTGGGCTTTTTACGACATATGGTACTGCTTTGTGATGGTTTTCGTTAATTTCTTTTCGTACTTATATTTCATGTTTCTTTTCATCGTCGACAAAGCCACCTTTTCAAGATCATCGCTGTTCTGGAGAAAAACTTTCGACGACTCAGGTGTCCGTAAAATAACCGCAGCTTATTCACGTGAACACTATAATCCAGTTCCGGGAATGTACGGTAAGGCGGCTGACTCCGCATCCAGAACAATCAGCGCCGTAACTAATGCCGTATCAGCCCCAAAAATCTCATCACCAGTTTCTGCAATAAAACGTCCGGAAGGAGCCAGAAAAAACTTTTTCAAGGAATTTGCTGAAGGTTTCGTAAACTTCATGAGCAAACTTTTCAA
>DAOMHE010000061.1:1581-12874 GCA_035430785.1 Spirochaetota bacterium
GAAGTCATAATTATTTTCGCTGACGGATCAATCTCTTTAATTTTCTCAAAAACAACCAGCCCGTTCATCTCGGGCATTACCATATCAAGCAATACCATCTTAATCTCATCTTTTTGCCTTCGGTATAATTCAACTCCTTCAATGCCGTTTGACGCTGAAGCAACAGCAAATCCCATATCCTGAATCATCAGCCTGGCAGTAGTTCTCAATATATCATCATCTTCGATGATGAGAATTTTACCCGACTCGGCAAAAAAATAATCTTCCGCTTCACTGAAATTATAGATACCGTACTTTTTCGGCCCGGAATATAAGGGAAGATAAATGGTAAAAAGAGATCCTTTTCCGTTGCTGCTTTTTAGCGTTATAGCGCCATGATGGCTTAAAACAGTGCCGCAAACCGCCGAAAGACCCAAACCGGTTCCCTTGCCATCATGCTTTGTGGTAAAAAACGGCTCAAATATCCTGTCCTGAATTTCCTCAGGAATACCCGATCCGTTGTCGGATGTAGCGATACTGATATAATCTCCCGGAGTCAGGGATATTTTATTCGCCGAACAAAATTCAGCATCGAGATACACTTTCTGCAGTGAAACACGTATTCTTCCGGATTCTCTGATTGCGTCTCTCGCATTTATCAGCAAATTAAGAAATGCATTCTGAAGCTGACCGGGATCGCCTATAACTTCAAAAGGTTCTGACGGTATCTCGCGTTCAATAATTATCTGGCGGTCTATAGTATGTTCGGCAATTGAAATCGTCGTATTAATAATATCCTGGATAATTACCGGTGCAGAAAGAATCTTTCCTTTTCGGCTGAAAGCAAGCAGGTTTTTTGTAAGATCAGCTGCCCGGGATGAAGATTGCAGAATAAGATCTACAATCTCTTTCTGATCATCTGTCAGACTGCCCCCTTCCGTCAGAACATCGGCGGCGCCGATTACCCCGCCGAGCATATTGTTGAGATCATGCGCTACTCCTCCGGCAAGTTGTCCGATTGCTTCCATTTTATGAATATGAGTTAACTGCGCAGTCATTGATTCATATTCACTCATATCTCTGTAAATTCCGACTGTTCCGATGACAGATGAGTCTTCAGCCTTAATAAGCGTAGTGTTTTCGCTGACGGGTATTGTTTTTCCGGTTTTACTTTTAAGAAGATATTTACCTTGTTTTGCAGTCTGAACTTCCCCATTAACAGTATCATTTATCGGATGATAATCGACGTCTTTTTTAGTGACACGGTCTACAAATCGAATCACCTTATCTTCGTTCCGTCCGACAGATTCATCTACATTAAATCCTGTTAACTTTTCCATCGCATTATTTACATGCGTTATCCTTCCCTCATTGTCAGTTGTTATTACACCGTCAGCAATTGAATTAACAGTAACCCGCAGCCATGTCTCCTTTTCCTTCAATTCAAGAAGAGCTGTATTATTATTCCAATTGTTAATGAAGAAAAGAAAAATCAGCGTAAATAGAATCTCACTGACATCCTCAAGGGGATCAAAGTAAGCAGTTATAGTTGCATGTTCGAGAATATTTGAAACAGAGACGAGCGCATAAAAAACAACAATCAATACAAGCGGAACAATTACATTCAAAGGAATATGTTTATTTCTGATCCGAACAATCAGAAGAACAATGGTAACTGATAAAATCATCGCTGAAAGTATGCTGGCTGTTAACTCTATCACAATGTTTACCGTCCACCTTTCTGCAAATTAGTGGTCTCCTTGTCTTTTACAGATTCTTTCCCGGTAAATTTAACAACTGCTACAAGCAGGAAAATCGAACCTATTGTAATGCTTATATGCTCCAAAGCATTGAAGATTTCAGCAAAATAATATTCTTCTAAAACAGTAAATATGTTGGAAAATAGAATAGCGGTATATGCTGCTATAAAATATTTTTTGCCCTTTATCTTTGACCGGACTATTAGATTCCAGAAGAGTGGATATCCGATAGCAAAAACCGTCATTACGAAAATCTCTGTGGAAATCGGCATATCCGCACCAGCCAGAATAATATTCATTTAGGCATAAAAACTGCTTATAATAACATCATTTGAGACTGACAGTCAATTTTTTTTTCATGATAAACAATAGCGTAGATTTTTGCATATTTCAGGCTTAGCTGATATTAACTTTTATCATGAGGTTTCGCTCCATGAGTTAGCTTTGTTTATGATTTTTAATTTGAGTAGAAAATAGCGTTAGGAACAAACTTCTTGTATTTCAATATAACATGAAGCTACAAAGTACTATAGAATCCTAAGCAGTTGTTTTTTCAGAAAGAGCAACCATTTCCGCTGCATGTTTGCGTGAAAGTTCTGTAACTTCCTTACCTGCAAGCATACGGGCGACTTCGGTGATTTTTTCGTCTCTCGAAAGATTTTTGATATGCGTGAAAGTTCTGTCACCGGACTTTTCCTTACTGACGCTGAAATGATTATCGGACATCGCCGCTATCTGCGGAAGATGAGTGATTACAAGAACCTGTCTTTCTTTAGCAAGTGTCTTAAGCTTCTGTCCGACTATCTCAGCGGTTTTCCCGCTGATTCCGGCATCAACTTCATCGAAAATAAGTGTTTCAACTATGTCGTTTGAAAGAAGAACAGTTTTCAACGCAAGCATGATTCGGCTCATCTCCCCGCCGCTTGCAGCTTTCTTTAATTGCTGAAGCAATTCTCCGCTGTTTGCTGAAAGAAGAAATTCTATTTTATCTAATCCGTGAGGATAGAGCATGTATATATTGTTATTCATTTCAATTTCGCCGGACGGATTAATTTCCTGTTTGATTGAAATTTTAAACTCTGTTCCCTGCATATTTAAATCCG
This sequence comes from Spirochaetota bacterium, assembly GCA_035430785.1. Taxonomy (GTDB): domain Bacteria; phylum Spirochaetota; class UBA4802; order UBA4802; family JAFGJZ01; genus JAKJGA01. The sequence continues at coordinate 4,424 of DAOMHE010000061.1, forward strand.
AAAGCTCCTTCATCACAAGGCTTTCAAGTCTTTGGGCGGCAGCGGTGCGCTTCTCCGAAAGTTCAAGAGCCTTTACCTTCGTGACTTGAACCTTTTTACGGTATTCATCTGTTAATTTTTCTCTCATTTCGTCGGATGAGTTTATTGAATTCAGTTCATTTCTGCTTGTTTCGGCAAACTGAAGCACATCACTTATCGTGTTTCCATATTTCTTTTTCATCATCTGCACCAGCGAAAGTCTTTCTTCAACTTCATTGATGCGAGATTCAGAAAAATTCAGCTTCTCCTGATAATCCCTGAAAAATATGGATGAATCCTCAAGTGAATATAGCGCCGACCTTACCGAGTCAAGATTAGCCGCAATATTCGCGTCAATCTCCGCAACAGAAGAAAGAGACTGCTCTATTTTTTTTAATCTGGCGATTACTCCGCCGTCTCCGCGAAGATTTTCATTCGCCGCATTTATCTGGGAAAAAATCTTTTCTGAGTTTGAAAGAATGGTTTCTTCTTCCTTGAGAGCTTCGTCTTCATTTAAAACAAGACGCGCTTTTTCTATTTCATCAACAGCAAATGAAAGGTATTCAACCCTGCGTTTCTTTTCCGCCTCATTCATTTCTGTTGATTTGATTTTTTCCTTTATCTGAAAAAGATCATTATAACATTCACCGACTTCACCGACCAATGTTTCAAGTCCGGCAAAACGGTCAAGTATCTCGCGGTGCTTTGCAACTTTGGAAATATTCTGGTGCTCATTCTGACCGTGAATATCAATGAGGCTTTCACCTATTTCAAGAAGTTTCGAAACCGGAATCTGAAGCGAATTTGCAAAAGATCTCCCCTTTCCGCTTGAATAAAGTTCACGGCGGAGAACAAGAGTATCATCATCACATTCAATTCCGGCATCATCAAGAACGCTTTTAATATTCGGAATTCCGCCGATATCAAAATCGCCTTCAATTGTTGCTCGCTCGAATCCGGTTCTGATGACATCAGTCGTCATCTTATCACCGAGAACTGCTGAAATAGCATCTATCAAAATTGATTTACCGGCTCCGGTTTCTCCGGTCAATACATTCAATCCGTTTTTAAAATCAATTTCAAGGTCTTCTATCAGAACAAAATTCTTTATTCTAAGTCTATTCAGCATAATTCCCCGCGCAAATTTTACGGAAGCTCCTAAATATAATACGTAAACAAATTTCTTTTTTCATCAATTTCTTAAAATAAATTATCATTTTGAAGATTTTGACTCAGCCGCCGATGCCTTTTTAAAAGTGCCGCGGACTTTTTTGAATTCTTCAAGCAAACCGTCGAACTTCGACTGCAAAGAATAAAAAATTACCTGAACAAAATGCTTATCCGATTCGACAAATGTTATGAAATAACGGACTTTTATTCCGTCTACTGAACCCGAAAGAATAATTGATTTCGCATTCATCCCATCGAGAGTAAGTTCATCATATTTTTCGTAAGTCATGTTAGTAACTGTAGAATTCATATTCTTTTTGATAATCTCTGCATATCCGTCAATATCTTTGATATTATCAAAGTCTTCTTTAGCTTCAACTAAAACCATGAGATATTTTCCCGAAAGATTGCTTCCGGCCTGAATATCAGCTTCATCATTAAGATTATCCATTACAGACCATGAGCTTGGAGCACTTATCTGAAAATTATTACCTTCATCTTTTAAAACCTTATCTTTTCCAATATCAAAACATCCGGAAAAAATCACGGCAAAAAAAGCAATAATCAAAGTTTTCTTCATATATCCCCCGAATACATTTTATTATACGAATGGACAAAATCTCACCTTTCTTGCAGAGAAAACAAGTACAAAACGGTTTTCTTCAAAGTTTTTGAGAAATCAAACAGGAATAAAAATTAAGCTGCAAATACCGGGTATAATTTTACTCATCAGTCCAGCCCCATAGTCTGTCGACATAAGACGACAGCGGTTCAACCGGAGCAATGGAAAATCGGCTCATGCTGTAATCTTCGCGATAAAAGGAATCCTTCTCAGAGCAAAAGAAACCGCTAATGACGCAATGTATGCAGCCGGGAAAATCATGAAATGTTTAGCAAGCATCGGGAACTGTATGCTCGCACAAAGCAGAGAAATCCCAGTCAGAACAGGAGCGTGAAACATATAAATTCCGAATGAATTTTGAGATATAAATCGCGAAAGTTTATTTTCTCCCGAAAATTTCTTACCGAAGAAAGCAATTAACCCTACGGTCATCGTCAGAGCAGTAAAGGATTCCCAAAGAGCATATGCCGCAGTCTGCCAGTGAAATCCTCCGCCCATCGGAATATCACCGGATAAAGCTCCTCCGAAAATCATAATAGCTCCCCAAACAGGAATACCTGCGAAAACTGCAAGCTTAAGATAAATGATATTTTTATCAGAGACAATTTTTTCGAACCAGTTTCTTTCAGCTGAATTTGTTCCAAGAATAAAAAGTACAATATATGAAGCGAAAAATCCGAACTGAAGATTATAAAAATCACTGCCTATCGGATAAAAAAGCCTGATAAAAAATGCCGCAACTGATGTAATAAAAACCAGAAGCATGATTTTTGCGAATGAAGGAACACCGCCGCTTTTTACAATGTTCGGAAATATTTTTCTTATTATTGCGTACACTGCACAGAATATCAGAAGCGCCTCGGCAAACCAGAGAGGCCCCGTGCCGCTGATGAAGTAAAGACCTTTTATCATGCCAAAATAAAACTCCGGAAAACTCATGAACTCATAAAAGAAAAGTCCATCCCGTTTGATATAGAAAAAAACCATTAAAGGATTTATTATAAACACATAAATCAGAAGAGGCAATCCAAGCCTGAAAATTCTTTCTTTTATAAAAGAACTTGTTCCTTTTTTTTGAAGGGATTTCGCGGCAAAATAACCCGCAAGAAAAAACAAAAATCCCATAAACCAGGCCTGCACAAAAGATCCGTAAAGACCGAATATAACACGTGAAGCAACATCAAGAGATGCCGCATTGCCTTCGGTATAATACCAGCTCCCCATGCCGCTGTATGTAACATTCGAATGCATAATAACAACTAGAAGTATGACGAAAGACCGAAGATTATCCGCATATACGAGTCTGTTTTTCATAAAGCCTCTCCTGAAATAATTATTTTCCGGAACTAATCAGCATTCGGTTCTGATATATTTTAGCAAAGATTTTGCTGTTTTAGACACAACTGCTTTTTTATGAATAGTAAATTCTTCCGCAATTTCAGCAACAATATTTTTATATTCAGGCAGCATCCGTAAAACATTCAGCAGTCCATTCAAGGCATGTCCTCTTATCGCGGCTGTTTTTTCAGGTCACTGATATCAAGTTCAATAATACTGCCGTCTTGAAATATCATTTTAAAATTGCCGTCTTTTTCATAATATTTTGAAAGCCTGATATTTGATTTTCGCTTATCGTTAACCTGCTCGCTGAAAATTGTAACGCGCTTTTTATAAACATTAAACCGGTCACCGTAACGATATTCAACATAAGCATAATCAAAAACTGCGGGAAAATCCGATTCTCCATTTATGTATTCTTCATCATAAACAACATCCTGCCTTCCTGACAGCATCAGCATCCAATTTCCCATATCAGTCTCTATTATGCTGACATATTTATCCGCCTGAATATATTTGATGTCGACAGAACTACACGCAGAAAAAAATGAATTAATACAAAGCATGATGAAAATGATCAGAGTTATTTTTAATTTCATTAAATTAAATCCATTAGTCTATTTTTTGAATATTAACCAGATTTCTCTTGGGGAAACAATTCTTATATTTCTTCAGTTCCGGCAAATCTTTATCTCCGCTCAAAATAAATTCCACTTATCTCTACCACTAACGATTATATCAAAAAAGAATTCATCTTGGACATTTATTTGATAATATTTTTAATTCTGAAAACTCTATGTTATATCCATCCCCTGGAATGTAATATGATTTGCAATCAAACTTTTCAACCGCAAAACATTCTCCGATTTTCGGATAAGGTATTCTGTTTTTCTTAAACCAATGCTGAACTAATGTTATCTTGCCGAGCAAAGAACCTTTAAAATAAATCTCGCACTCAATCCCGTCATACCGGTCTTCGTATTCTTCTTCACCCTTCATTCCCCATTCAGCATAATAAGTTTCATGAAATTTTATTACTTTCAAAGTATAGATTTCTGACGGGAATATATTCGTTGCAGAAACAAGAAGGATAAATATAAAAACTATTTTTTTCATAAGGTTTTATTTCACTAGGTATTATTTTGTGCGTCAGCCGGGAGAGAGCACAGCATCACGGCAGTCACTTTAGATATCCTGTGTTCATTCAATTCAACATACCCCGCATTGCAACTCTAAATATAATTAAACTTAACCTTCGACTTCAACCTGAAAACCTCCATAAGCCATCTGCTTCATATCAAAAGGCATCGGTTCATTCTTATATTCAACCGCTAATTCTTTCATTTCTTCCATTACACGTGCGTTAACCTCATCACGATGTGCTTTCGAATTAAAAATGATAAAAGAAAACCAAACAGCCTGTTCGGTGTTAGCCCCAGTCATTTCGGGAAATTCACGGGCTTTTTCTCCGCCCATTTCCTGTGCAGCAAGATCGTCACCGAGGCATTCGTAATACGCAACGGCACCATGCTTCATCCACAAATCACGCCCGCTTTCTGCCATTTTTTTATAATCCGCCGTCTTGTCTTTTGGAACCAGAATCACAAATCCGTCTACATATTTTGCCATACTGCATCACTCCTTAATTAATACATATTTTTCATAATGCATTAGCAATGGCGGCATCTCATTACCGGAAATTCGGCAATAATATTAACAGAAGAAATTATTCTCCATACAGATAACAAATTCAAACTTTTTTCTTTTAGTTGTGAGTATACGAATTTAACAGCAGATATCGGCAGTCAGGTATATTTATTCTGTCCAGTTTTCAAGTTTGATATTTTCAATTCTTTCAAATTCTTTTGTATTATTTGTTACGAGAATTAAATCATGAGATAAAGCCTGAGAAGCAATAAGCATATCCATCGTGCCAATTATCCGGCCTCTCTTTTCAAGACCGGATCTGATTTTACCATAATACAATGCATCTCCATCAGTATAATAGAGAATTTGAAACAGAGATAAGAATTCAACAAGTGCTACTTTATTACGCTCCGGATAATTGCTCTTTTCAACGCCATGTTCAAGTTCGGCAACAGTTATTGAGGAAATATAGATGTCTTTTGACGCTTTTTTCTTTAATTTAGACAATACTTCAATCGGCTTTTTATTGATGGTGTAGATACAGATGTTTGTATCCAGCAAATACATTAGAATGATTCCCGATCTTGTTTGATATCTTCAGCCCGGCCATCAGACATGAAATCAGCAGAAAAGCTGTTTAAACCATGAATAAAAACTTCCCATGATTTGTTGTTAGGAAGTAAAATTACAGCCTCGCCGACTTTTTGAATAATGACATCCTTGCCGGAAAATTTATATTCTTTCGGCAATCTGACCGCCTGGCTTCTGCCGTTAATGAATAACTTAGCTGTTTGCATTCTCATCACCTCACAAGTAATATATATCGTGATATATATTTAGTCAATTCAAAAAAGGTAAATATTCTAGTCGATAAATATGCTTCAGCATTCCATCTATTGTGTTGTAACCGATTAAATTATCATTAATTTTTAATTCATACAGGGCTATATCTGAAAGAAATGTGCTTTCGTACCTATTAAACCGGAAATTTTACAGGAAGGAATGGATAATTTATGTGATTTTATAAATACAAACGAGAATCAAATTCTGATAAAAATTGCTCTGGCACATGTTGAATTTGAAGTTCTTCATTCTTTTTTGAACCGCTAATGAAGCTTGTTCGCGTGTAGAGAACCTAAGGGAGAATGTTCCACAAAAATTAACATGGCAAGAAAACAGACAACACGAAAATCGGAATATTTCACTTCATCAATTCATCAAAAGTAACAAACTGCGGTTTTTTATTTTTTGATTTTTCTTCAAAAGATTCAATGATTTCCTTGTCTTTCATGTCTTCATACAATTCAAACAATGATTTTTTAAGAAGAGTTGATGAATCACAATGAAAATGATTTTTCAAATAATTTAAAACTCTTTCTTCATTTTCGTTTAATCTAATTGATGTTACTGCCATAAATCATAAACCTCTTCTCTTTTCCCTATATAGATAACATAGATATCACTATCATCGTAATAAAATATAGCTCTAAATTTCCCTTTTCTCAATCTGAAATATTTTTTATCATAATTGCCCCTCATTTGCTTGATATCAAAAAGAGTGAGATCTTTTGTCAGATCAATCGACAAAAAAGCATTATGCAATAAACGGAATATCTCTTTAGGGACATCTCCCTTGGAAATTATTTTCTGAACTTCAGTGCTATAATAGATCACGTAAACATTGTAATACAATAATGATGGCGAGTCAAATCATTTTTATTGCGTGCGTTTACATACAAAAACTTTAAATCACCTGCCCCCACATCCGGATATTAAATAGTCATATAAATCTTAGGAAAGTATTTTAGACGGTCAAACACATGCCGAGTCAACAGGAAAACATTTTAAGCCTGAAGACGTTGAGCGAAGACTTGGGACGAAAGGACGCCTCGTTATGACCGGCACAGGCATGTCCCACAACATACGACTGTAAACATCATAATGTCCGTTATGTTTTTTATAGCAGCCGATAAGTTAATATAACTTAAATTTATGATGCTTAGACATAATATGAAAGTGATTATCGATAGTAAAAAGAGATATGCCATTCTGAATAACATTTTGAACAATTATCAGATCAGGAATTCCTACATTATTGATTCCTGATTTTAGATTAATTCTCTGAAATTCAATTATTTCATCCCAATTGATTTCTAAAGGAATTTTCCGTACAGATTTCAGTATATCAATAATTTCGGATTCTTTTCTCTGATATAAACTTGGAAGCAATTCGGAAAGGATAAGATCGTTCACACAAATCTGATTATTATCAATTAAATTTTCAAACTCATTAATTCTTGCAGTTTTAATTCCGCGGAAGTAAGCGATCCAGACAGAAGAATCTATCAGTACTAAATTCATCTTTTTCTTAATCTGTCCAGATCAATATCCAAGTCAATTTTCCCGTAAAACTTTTTAATACTTTTAACCTTCTCTCTTTGAATTAAATTCAGAAGCGCTTCTTTAATAACATCAGTTTTTGTACGAATATTGGTAAGCTTCATAGCTTCATTTACTAAATTTTCCGGCAAATCAATAGTTGTTCTCATACAATCACCTTATGCATATAAACTAATATTTTTATATGCATTGTCAATCAATTATTCAAACACAGACTTACATGCAAATCAACACGCTTACATAATTCTGTGAACTTCTATTTCGATTGTAATTCCCTGATTTTTTCAAGCCAGTTCTTTCTGTTATTTACTACAAATTTATCAGACTGACCATTTTTTTGAATTATAAGCAGTCCGTTAGGAATGATACCGAGAGATTTTGTTCCGACAACTTTATCTATCTGCGAAAGTAAAATAACAGTCTTATGATTTTGAAAATTAAATGAATGCGACTTGAAAATAAGTTCATCATCTGTCAAAAACATCCATCCGCCGACACCTTCTTTTCCCTGAAAATGGTTTGCTCCCCCTTTATAAACAATCGGTTTTCCGCCGGTAATTTCAAGACCCTGCTTGTTAAACTTTTTCTTCTGCCATTCCATAAACGCACCCAGAATCAGACCGAAAAATAATCCGCTAATAATTCCGCTGATTACTCCGATTAACAATCCGCCTATAATTCCGAAGAAAAGACCCATAACACAGCCGAAAGGTATACCTGCTTTAATTAATGATTTTAACAAATCCCTCATTGTTCAAACCTCTAAATAATAATATCTTAAAGCTATACACCAAAAAACTGCGCGGATCGCACGGCCTTCCAGACAAATTGCCTTACTCTTAGGAAAGTATTTTAGACGGTCAAACACATGCCAAGTCAACAGGAAAACATTGTAAGCCTAAAAACGCCGGGCAAAGACCGGGGAGGAAAGGATGCTTGTGTCATTTATGAAAAAAAGCCTATTTACAAAATAATTTGACTCTCTCGAATCCTCTCTCCCAGCCTCTCTCCTTTGATAAAGGTTTATCCTTAAGCAGGACATGCTTTAAAGGGCATTTCGCATCGTTTCTTTCGAGTGTCAAAATACAACATAAGGCTTCGCCTTATGAATTCTTTGTCTGCATGGATCATGCAACAATATTCAAAGGGACGAGGAGCTCAGTCGCCGCTCCTCATCCCTTTGAGATCCCACTCCTGGCTCTTTTCGGGCGAATTCCTCGCACCGGCTTTGCCGGATGCTGCGGTCGCCCGAGTTG
>DAOMHE010000062.1:0-12856 GCA_035430785.1 Spirochaetota bacterium
TGAGCGAAGCGAACAAACGCGTAATGAAATTATAAAATGCATGATTTCAAAAAGTCACGAAAGTGCGCTAAGCACTTCAGAAAAAGACGAATGAGTGAAAAGTAATTTAAGGGGACTGGGGATATCCCTAGCAACTTTTCCGAACGTACACGGATGTGCGCAAGTTCGAGCGCCCACGGATGGATCAGCGCTCGAATAGAGTGCTTTCTTTTTTTGTAAAAAGAAAGCAACAGAAAGTTTATTAGAAGTCGGGGCAAGAGGTGAATGCGCTGTTTGTTCGCATAGGAGATACGTAGATGGTTGGGTTACCGATTTGTCAAAATGACGGGTAGGACGAGTGAGCAAAAAGCTCAGAGGTGTCAAGGTTGATTCAAGATGCCTGAATGACCACGTATTCTGCAATGGAAGAAGAAGTCGGAACCGGGATATTGTCTTCGATCATACCCTGAACGTGCATTTCAACGGCTTCATACATATTTTTTTCGACTTCTTCAAGAGTTGATCCCGTGGCAATGCATCCGGGAAGGTCTGGAGAATATGAAGAAAAATTATTTTCTGTTTTTTCTATGACAACAAGAAATTTTTTCATATCAATGAATCTCCTTTTTTAACTGAGCTTGTTTCAGTATGCTGTTTTCGGTTCCAGGACTAATGTCGTCAGATGGTTTTCCTGCTATGGTTACGCGACCCGATTTAGAAGGGTGCTTGAATTGTCTGTGGCTTCCTTTCGTTGCGACGATATACCATCCGTCAGTTGTAATTAAATCTATAATGTCCTTCACCTTTATAGGCATGATTTATAATAGATTAAGCATGATTGTTTGTAAATCATTTTTCGGGAATCATGGGATCTTAATCTTGAAAACACTGAAAACCTGAAGCAGAAAAAATTACGCGTATATTGAGCGAGATTATAGCGTTGATTTCAATAGAATATTATTTTTTTCTCAGTAGATTTGGGGCGCGTAACCCATCCTTGGGCGCTTCTTATGCCTGGAAGGACTCCGGCAACAAATCGCTTCAAGTCGGCACGGATGACGACAACAAGCGATTTGTACTGCCCTAACCCGCATTTATAAATGCAAAACAAGTGACATGACCGAGATTATGATTATTTGATTGATCTTTTTTATTGAAGTAGTTCTATACATTTGTTGCAGAAGAATTATAATGCAAAAATGTGTGGGATTATAAGGAGTAAACAATGCTTACAGATATGATGTTAACTTTAATATCCTATACAATAATTATTGTTATTTTGATTGTCATTGATGGATTTATTACGGGATTTGCTGTTAAAGAAATAAAAAAATATTTAGTATTCATATTGTTGTTAGGATATGTTGCTATCGTAATATATCATTTGGGTGGATTTAAAAAAGAAAAGAAGATTAAATTATATTATGGTAATCAAAATATTGAAAGGAATCAATAATTAAATCAAATAGTCAGTAACTATTTATGCTTAAAAAAAGAAAAGATAGAAGACCTTGAATTTATGGATGTAGAGCCCGACGATGAAGAGCTGAGATCGATGGTGATGAAAAAACACTTTGAAGGTTGCGGGATGTTGATAAAAAAGCAGTGCTTGAAATTATTTGTTCAATAGCTAAAAAAACAAAATCTTTAGAGGTAGAGAAGGCAGAGGTTTTTCGTGATAAAATTTCTCGTTGATCATGATTTGATTATAACAGTAATAGGCTTATGGTTTATAATTATTTTTCTTCTAGTTGTTGCGAAAAAGCAATATTCTAAAGAAAAACATGTTAATATCAATTTAATTAGTGCACTATTTTCAATTGGATTGCTGACATTTTTTCTCACTTTTTATGTAATATTGAAATAGAGGTGATTTTTGAAAAAAATATTATTAGTATCTTTATTGTCCGCTATTGTATTGGAATGTTTATGCTCTTCGGAAATTAAAAAAGAGAGTGTTGTATTGGAGAAGGACAATGCCAATAAATATTATTATGAAATGTCTAAAATTGAAATCGATAATTTGATGGAGCAATTAAAAAAACTCAAAAAAGGAATGAGTATTGATGAAGTTGTTGAAATAATGGGTAATCCTAATTATATTAGAGTTTTAATGAAAAAAGAAGATCGAATTTATAGAGGGCAAATTTTAAAATATGATATAAAAAAATGGAAAAAGGACATCGTAAATTTAAAAAAAGATAAATCGATAAAAATATATTTTGATCATAATAAAAAAATGATTAATTACGAAATCAGTAATTAAAAGAGAGCCCTTCCAGACCCAAAACTAAATCAAACAGGGGTGTACAAATATCCGGACACTGAGTCGAGTTTTATGCCAGTTTTTCGCTCTTTGAATAAAACAAATCTCAACCGGCTTACGGATAAGCGGCCTATCATCATTGGAAAACAAAGAGGCAAAATGATCCGTTTTTCGGAAGCCGGGGCAAGGAATGAATGTCGAAAGCTGGGTAAATTGATCAGAATAGATAATCATGAGGAAGATAAAATTACGCGTATGCTGAGCGAAGCGAACAAACGCGTAATGAAATTATAAAATGCATGATTTCAAAAAGTTACGAAAGTGCGCTAAGCACGTCAGAAAAAGATGAATGAGAGAAAAGTAATTTAAGGGGACTGGGGATATCCCCAGCAACTTTTCTTTGGTTACTTTCTTTTTTTGTAAAAAGAAAGTAACAGAAATGGAACTTTTTCCCCTAAAATGTGATTTACTAGATAAGAAGAGGAAGATATGAAAAAAATAAAAATCGCCTTTGTTTTGATGGGAAGCACCATTATAATTCTTTCTGCGTTTATTATTTTTTCACTGGTCACCGGGTTTAGTCCCGATATGAGAAGACCGCCTGATTTTGAGAAAATAATTACGAAAATGAAATCCGATCTCGATCTGACTGATGAGCAGGTGATCAAAATCCGTGCTCTTCACGAACCGTTTAATGTGAAGCTAGGAGAAAACAGAAAAAAAATCGAAGAGAAACGAGAGAAACTGTTTTCACTTACTTCTGCATCAGAGTTTAATGAAAAAGAAATAACAAATATTCTTGAGGAAATTGATTCAATAGAGCGTGATAATAAAATAAGTTTTATGAGACTTCGTTTTGAAGGTGAAAAAATTCTAACAGATGAACAGAAAAAAATATTTAGAGATAAGATGTGCCGTCATATGAAATTCAGAAACCGCGGACCGGAACGTCATGACTGAAAGTGAATTTGCAGAATTATTCCGCGAGACTAAGAAAATAGTTTTGTCTGCAATCGGGAGACATTTCTCCCGCAACTATTCTCATTATATTGATGATGTAGTTCAGGAAACATACATCCGTTTTGTCCGCAATGCAGATAAAAAAGTTTTTCCTGATATCAGAAGCAGAAACAATTATCTCTATACGATTGCAAAAAATGAATCTCTTAGAGCTTCAGAGAGGCTGAGGCGGGAAGAACTAAAAGCCCATAAGGCAATCAAAGCTGATCTTGTAAAAGAAAGCCGCGATGAAATATCTCATGATGAAGATTTTGAATGCCTGCGTGATTATATTTCGAAGCTTCCGTCTAAATACAGGGATGTTCTTTCGTTAATGGCAGACGGCAGAAGCGAAAAGGAGATTTCCGCTAAGCTTGATATTAAATGCGGTACGGTGAAATCGAGAAGTCACCGCGCCAGGGCAATGCTGAAAGAATTAATGGAGGAGGATAACTATGAATTCACGAGTTAAAAAAGATTCATTCACGCGCGCTATCGATTTCAGAATGGAAAGCGCTAAATGGGAAAGAAATATGATCCGGTCAATAGTCACTTCTCCCTTATTTCGTGAAGCAAACCGGCAGAACGTATCAATGCAGAACTATTATTTTAAAGCTGCAGCATTTCTTCTCGCTGTTGCTGTTTCTGTGATGCTTCTCGGCAAAGTATTCGGTGAAAAAGATGAAACTTATTCCGCTTATCTTATAAGTGAAGAAACTTCTGCTGAATATTTTTCTTATGATTTTTCGGGCGGTGATTTCTGATGAGCATGAAGAAGAAAGTATTTATAGTGTCGGCAGCTGTCATTATCATTATAACGGTTGTCCATTTGTTCAGAAAAAGCGGAGAGTTTACACCGGTAAAAACCGGCAAAGTAGTCGACGCAGTTTATGCGCTTGGTACCGTAAAACCTTTGCTTTACTATAATCTCCGAATGGGAAATAACAGTGCAATCTCCCGTATTTATGTTGTTGAAGGTTCATCGGTGAATAAGGGTGATCCTTTACTTTCTACAAGCGACATGATCACAATGCGATCTCCGATAAGCGGAACAGTTACCTCTGTTAATTTTAAAGAGAATGAACTGGTTTCCACAAATGCCAATGTGCTTTCTGTTGTAGATATGAAAAAACTGTATGTGCAGATATCTCTTGATCAGGAATCAGTTTTAAGAATACGCAAAAATCAAACGGCGGAAGTGTCATTTGAAATGCTGCGGGATAAAAAAGTCAGCGGAAGAGTTTCTGCAGTATTTCCATCTGACGGTGAATTTCTCGTCAATATATCGCTTGATTCTGTTCCGGAAGAAATTCTTCCGGAGATGACATGCGATGTCGCTGTAAAAATTGCCGTGCGGGAAAATGCTCTTATGATTCCTTCTTCTGCTGTGACGAATGATGGAGTTATTGTTCTCCGCGGCGGGAAAAAGCTTTCACTAAAGCCGAAAACACAATTGATAGATGCGGAATGGGTCGAAGTTACCGATGGAAGCATTCATGTTAATGACAAAGTTTTTACTGCTTCCAAGCCTGCGAAGAAGAGGAAATAAAGCATTATGTGGTTTCTTGCACTAAAACATATTTTCACGCGTAAGAGTCAGACTCTTTTGACTTTTGCGGCGATTGTGATGGGTTCGGGCGGTTTCATTGTTTTTTCGGCGATGCAGCTCGGTTTTAAAGAATACATGATTTCGAATCTTATTGAAAGAGACGGACATATCAGAATTACACCCAGAAACGAAACGATTTCTGAAGAAAACGTCAAGGGTCTGTTTTATGAAGGTTCAAACGTTAAATGGCTTAATACTCCGACCGGGCGCAGGTCAAATGCTAATTTGACAAGCGCTGTGAAATGGTTTGCAAAACTTGATTCGATGGCTGAAGTTAAGAATTATGCTCCCATTGCTTCTGAAACATTCATTGTTACAAAAGGTAATTTTTCGAAATCTGTTTCATTGACAGGAATAGATCCGGAAAAACACAGAAATGCGACTAATCTTTTTGAGTATGTTGTTGAAGGCGATCTTAATGAAGTGACAAACGGTCTTTCTCTTGTTTTTGCCGGCAAACGCTTCCTTGAAGACTTCGGACTCAAGAAGGATGATACTGTTATTGTGGCGTCTTCTGACGGTTCACTTTTCCCGATGCGAATAATCGGAACTTTTGACACGGGAGATTTCCGTACTGACGGACAGACTCTCTTTACTTCAATTTCAACAGTTCAAAAGATGATCGGAAAGCCCGGTTATATCAATAAGATAATTGTGAAAATAGATGATGTTTCAAAAGCTGCTGAAACCGCAACCAGATGGCAAAGTGCATCTGTCGATGATGTTGAAAGCTGGGATCAGGCGAATGAAAATTTTCTGTCAATGACAAAGACTCAGGATACGGTGCGCGATGTTACAACGATAACTTTTATTGTAGTAGTTGCTTTCGGCATTTATAATATTCTTAATATGGTAGTAAATCATAAGCAGAAGGAAATTGCCATACTGCGTTCAATCGGTTATACCGAAAATGACACAGTGTTTCTTTTTCTGATTCAGGGAGCTCTTATTGGTATTGCGGGAGTGGCTGCAGGTGAAGCTATTGCCTTCTTTTTCTGTAAATATCTTGAAACGCTTAAGATACCTATGGGAAGAGGGCACATGAGAATATCCTGGGATATTATGATTTATCTAAAAAGCTTTATTCTCGTTTTCGGTTCAGCTTTAGTAGCAAGTTATTTCCCTGCGCGTTCGGCAGGAAAACTTTCACCGATTGAAATTATAAAAGGCACAAGCTGATGAAAATAATTGAATGTAAAGATATGGTAAAAAGTTTCGGGCATCCGCCCGTAACTATACTTAAGAGTCTGAATTTTTCTGTTGATGAAGGTGAATTTCTTTCTGTGACCGGACGTTCCGGTTCGGGGAAATCAACGCTTCTTTATACTGTGAGCGGTCTGGATCCGCTTACTTCAGGCAGTGTTTTTGTCTTAGGTGAAGAAGTTCACCGCATGCCGAGCAGAGAAACACATGAATTTAGAAATCAAAAGATTGGATTCGTTTTCCAGTTTCACTATCTTCTTCCTGAGCTTACAGCGTTTGAAAATATTCTGATGCCCGCTCGTAAAATTAAAATGGAAAAGCAAAAAGCTTCCTATGCTGTTGAACTGATGCATGAATTTGAAATTGAAAAATGTAAAGATAAGACTCCTGCTCAGATGTCGGGCGGAGAGCTTCAGCGTACTTCAATAGCCCGTTCTCTTATTATGGAACCGCGTATTCTTTTTGCTGATGAACCGACCGGAAATCTTGATTCTGAAAACGGTGAAAGGGTTATGCATATATTTGAAAAGATTAACAAAAACCTATCAACCACTATAATTATGGTAACACATGAACCTGATTTTGCTAAGCGAGCCCGCCGTACAATACATCTGACAGATGGAGTTATTGAATCGGATGTTGTAAATATTTCTTCTAAGCGAAAAAAATGATATTATTCTAACAATTTCATTCTCCTCTGCCCTGCTTCCGCTTTTGAATGCGGCGGATGCAGGGAATCTTTTTTTCTGAACAACTGATAAAATATCAAAGAATTTCCGTATTAATTACGGAGGTTATTATGAAACTGCGAAGTACCGTAAATATTGAATTGAATTCTTACTTGCTGATAATTCGAGCGTGTAAAATTCAAAAGACTACTGTGTCTAAAATGATAGCTCTGATTTTAAAAGATGCTGTATTGAAATATGACATTAAGAAGGAGATTATTCTCTTTCGTACTGTGAAGTACCAGCCTAAAGGTTTAGAATATAAGATTGTTCATTTTTATCTGGAGAGAGAAGAGTATGAGAGCTGTATTGACTTCAGAAAATTCGGCAAGGTTTCGGTTTCAAGTGTCTTGAATGCTTGGATTAAGAAATATTTCGGTAATGCTGTTAAAGGCAAAAACAATGAGGATTTTAATATATTTTATTTAAAATTGGATAACTATGCTCTTCAGTATAAAATTGATATTGATAAAAATGATAGAAATAATGGACTTGTGATTACTATCAATAGAACCTGGCTGGAATTAAGAAAAATACAGCAATAACATTCAAATAATTTAAACATTATCACCCCATAAATTATTTACAAAATAAGGTGCAGAATGTATTATTTCACCTTCAGGCGGTGTTATGCTTTATCCATTAGATTTATTCGGAACATGTATTTTTGCTGTTACTGGGGCTTTTTTAGGCGTTCAGAAAAAACTCGATATATTCGGCGTCCTTGTTGTCGGGTTCGTTACTGCTGTCGGGGGCGGAACAGTCAGAGATGTACTTCTTGGTCATTCTCCAGTTTTTTGGCTTAAGGATTTCAACTATTTTATTGCGGTAATATGCGGAGTTCTTGCAGCTTTGATTTTAGGAAGAAGGGTACTGCGGATTAAGCTTTTTCTATCTCTTTCAGATGCTGTCGGTTTAGGTGTATTTACTATAATCGGGATAAAGAAAGCGCTTGATGCGGATCTTCTTCCGGTTTTTTGCGTAATGATGGGAGTAACGACTTCGGTTGCGGGAGGCATGATACGAGACGTACTTTGTACTGAAAGTCCCATGGTATTAAGCCGTGAGATTTATGCAACTGCATGTATTGCCGGAGGTTTTGCGTACTTTATTATGAGGTTCTTTTCTCTTGCTGATAATGCTGCAGTAATTTCTTCGATATTAATTATAATAATAATCAGGATAATTTCGATAAAAATGAATCTATCGCTTCCAAAGAGAAAAAATGCCTAGAGTTAGAATTATTCATTTGTCATCTTCTATGAAGTCTGTTGACATTATGGCAAAATGGGCGCACGAAAAATGGTTTGCTCCTCATAATATTTCATACAATACGGTTTTGAAAGATTACCGCAAAAGATGCAATGTGAATTCTCTTCCATCTGCTTTTGTTGCTAAAGATGAAATCAGAACATGCGGAATGGTTTCACTTAAACAATTCGATCTCCTTTCCCGTAAAGATTTATCTCCATGGCTTTCTTCTTTATATGTTCTCCCTGAGTATAGAAAAAAAGGAGTAGGGTCAGCTCTTGTGCGAGTCTGTGAAAAAGAAGCTGCGAGGCTCGGGTTTAGTGAAATGTTTTTGTTTGTTGACTATCGGGATTCTATTCATCTTGAAAAATATTATACATCATTGGGGTGGTTCAGTTATTCTGATGAAGTTGACAGTTTCGGTCATTCAGTAAAAGTTATGCGTAAAAAGCTCTAAAATATGCTTGAATCATTCTCTTTAAGCTTTAAAATACGCTAAATAAGGGTGGAAAAAATGGAAAAAGATGTAACGGATAAGTCCGTTAAAAAAGGACAGAAGCCGTCGCGTAAAAAGCGTATACTTAAAATTCTGATCATAGCGCCGTTTTCAATTGCGGCTTTTATATTTGTTGTTTTAACTGCAGCTGTAGTATTTTTATCGGATAAGCGTGTTGAGCGCATCGCCGAAAAGTATTATCCGGAATATATGAACGGTCGGCTTGAGCTCGACGTCAAGCATTTCAGTCTAATGTCCGGTTTTGATATAAAGGATATTGTGGTTTACAATCCCGAACCGTTTAAGGGAGAAATGATCCGTATTGACCGGCTTGTCCTTGATTATTCTCTTTTTCAGATTCTTACAGGAAATATCCGCTTTAACGAAATAGGGATATATTCTCCCAAAATAAATCTAATCCAGGAGAAAGGTGTTTGGAATTTTGAAAAACTTGCTAAAACTTCAGGTATAAAAGAAGAACCGGTTGAAGAAGAATCCGGTGAACCTTCCAAAGAAATTAATCTTCCGGTAAGTATTGAATTTTTTCTTAAATTTATTCTCAAAGATTTATCTATCGATGTTGATGCTGATGAATTTAAAACGTCACTTAGTGATTTTAGTTTCACAACGGATATCTATGTTCCTCCGGTAAAAGAAATTCCGCTCGGAATTTCTGCTGTTAAACTTGTTGAAACACTTTCCGTAAACATTAATCCTGCAGAAAAACTGAATCTTAGTTTTTCATCAAAAGAAGCAGACGTGAAACCGCCTTTAATTTTATTCCTCGGTCTGAATCTTGTTAACAAAGACGGTGAAAAAGCTTTTGAATCTCGTTTTAAAGCCGGTACATATAATTCTCCGGTGCGCTTTCAGCGTTCTCATCTTGGACCGTTGGATTTTCTGATTAGTTATGATATTTTCCTTGATCCGATAAATGATTTTCTGCGTCTCAATTCCTTTGACATTAAGTTCAAAGATGATAAGTGGTTATCTCTCGGCGGAACTGTTTCAAGCATGTCAAAGAATCAGAATATTGATATACGTATGAAAGAAAGCAGGATTGATCTTTCAAAACTCTATCCGTATTACGTAACTCTGACAAAAGACAATTCACTTAAATTCGGAGGCAGATTGTCTTTATATCCGCTTTCTGTTGCCGGTAATGCTTCTAATGTAAGATTAAACGGTAATTTCAGATTTAACGATTTTCTTTTTCGTCAAGCGGCATTTGAACTTAAAGCTGATTCCATTGATATTGCCTACGATATCCGCAAGAAAGGAAGTGAGGCGGATATTTCACTTGGAATAAATCTCTTTCCGTTTTTTTTCCGTCTTGATAAAAGCTGGTCATCCAGAAATTCTTTTCAGCTTGCGGCGGATATCAGCACCTATTCGGATTTTTCACGTTTTCTGATTAACTCATTTTCTGCAAAATATTCTTCTTCTCCCAAATCAGCAAATGCTCTCTATCTTTCTGCAAAAGGAAAAGCGTCGATTTCTTCGGGTACAGAAGCTGATATCGAAATTCTGCCGCTTGAACTGAATGTCCGTGAGCTTGAAGCTCTTCTTCCTCTTTCAATTGCAGAATCACTAAATGCTGTTCCGCTGAAAAAAAGCGTGAAAGCAGATCTTAATATATCATTTTCGCAGAAAGAGAAAATGTCAGCTGCACTCAAGGCTCTTTTCCTAATTCCTGATTATGATGTAAAAGATCTTGCTCTCGATGCATCTCTGACTCAGGACAACAGAAGGAATCGGATTGATATTCACAGGTTTTCGGTTGGAAGCCGTGAATTTGGTGTACTTCTTAAAGCGGACGGGATGCTTGAACAGAAAAATTCACCTTTATCTGATTCGGACATTAAGATTTCATTGACTGCTGAAAGCGGAAAGAAAAAAATTAAAAAGGAAAACCTTTCTCTCTGGGGTTCACTTTATCTTAATGCAAGGATGAAGGGAGGTCTTGAGAACGGAAAGGCTTCCGGTGAAATCAGCATAAAGAATTTCAATTTTGAAGATTCGTTAAGCATGTTGTCGGTAAATTCTCTCAACCTTGATTTTCCTTTCGATTATGATCTCAAGTCCAAATATGACGGAACTTCCAGGATTGCTGTTGATAAGAGCAGGCTTCTTGATAACACAGGTTTTAAAGAAAAAGATAATTTTAAAATAGGATCATTAAAAATTAAACATCCTTCCCGTCCCGAACAGTTTGAATTGATTAAGGATTTATCTGCTTCTATGCGGTTTAAGGAAAATGTTTTCAGCATTACTTCTTTGAAGGCTTTTCTTATGAATGGGATAATATCTTCTGATGAAATAATGTTTTATCTTGCTGATATGCAGACAAAAAATATGGAATATCGTGTTTCGCTTAATGCTAACAATATAGATATTTCCCAGCTTGATAGAGTTTCTTCTTCCCGAAACACAAAAGCAGAAATTTCTCTCAATGCTGATATTTCGGGACGCAGTGTTGATTTTTCAGGGGATCTCCCGGATATAAACGGTTTTATGAACATTTATAAGATTCAGGATAAATTTGCAAACAGGCTGATGAAAGGTCTTTCTGAGGAGAAGGGTGAATCAAAACTTGGAGTTACACAGAAGGTTGTAGATCATCTTAATCTTCCATCAGGTTTCTATTTCAATATCGACAGCGGCAATGTTTATGCAACTGTTACATTAAAAAGAAAAGCTCTCGGTTATTTTACTTTTCATATCGAAGATGACAAAATTCAATACGACAGAATTCCGATAAAAGAGTATCTTGGAAAAATCAGAAAAAATGAGGTTAATTAAATGAAATATTTATTTATAATGCTATTGCTTGCATGTTCATGCGTGATTATTCCTCCGAAGATTGAACTTACCGGAGAAAAAACAATGATTGAGCGGCAGATAACCGGAGAATATCGCGAGCTTGAAGATGACGCATGGGTTGTTTCAAGTGCGCGTACTAATGTTCAGAAGGAAAAAAGCGGAACTGCGGTTTCGTTTTCAGATGAAGAGATTTTGTCAGCACAGAACATCCGGAGTATGAATGAAGAAAGAATAAGAAGATATAAAGATGAATCAGCAATAGGTGAAGGCCGGGACGGAAATCTGAAGTACAGATCAATAAGTGTTTATGAGAAAGATTCGAGGAAGAAGACGGAACTTCTTTCAATTATAGAGACAGAGAATAATGCCAGAAAAAAAATAATTCTTTATTATGCAGCTAAAACAAAAAGAAGCGAAAACGAAGAGCGCATCAGTTTTGCTGCCGAACAGAGAGAAAAAGCCAGAAGAGGCGACGTAATTGAAACTGCGGACGGGAAATGGGTAACAAAAAAATGAAAAATGTTTTTTATCTTCTTATTGTTTTCATAATTGCCGCGCAGGGTCTCTTATCTGCTGATAAAAAAGAAGTCTCTCTCAAATACAATCTGATGCTTAAAGATGCCTTTGATGAAAAAGGTTCCGGGCGTGTTATTCCTCTTGCATTTGAAAAATCTGTTGAGACTGACGGCAGTCTGTCCGCAGACGGCAATTTTCTTGTTTATTCGTCGGATAAAGAAAACGGAAATTATGATTTATATCTCCGTTCTATGACCGGTATTTCTACTGTCAGGCTGACTACACATGCTTCAAAGGATTTTGCATGCAGTATTTCTCCGGATTCGCGATCTATTGTTTTTGTTTCTGACCGCGAAGATCCGGCTGGTGATATATTTTTCGCTTCATTGGATCTTAATTCAATTATGAATTCATCATCAACGGGTATTCTGGATAAGAATATAACAAATCTGACATCAATGGCAGATCAAAACAAAATTCTCCGTATGATTAAGGATTCAGATCCGGTATGGTCTCCTGACTCTAAAGCAATTGCGTTTTCCTCAAGCCGTGACGGCGAAGAAAATATTTATATAATAAATCCCCGTGACGGTTCCATTAAAAAAATTACTGAAAAAGGAGGAATATATCCTTCTTTTTCGTCAGATGGGAAAAAATTAACATTTGTTTCTTACCGCGAAAACCGTATGGGAGATATTTATGTACTGGATTTAGCTAACGGGAATGAGTCCCTTGTTGTAAAAGGGAATGATATCAAGTTATATCCGGTATTTGCTTCAAACAATAAGGATATTATTTATACTTCAATATCTTCTGATACTAACGGGGACAGGCAACTCAATTTAAAGGATAAATCCGACATCTATTACAGAGATGTTTTCCTGGATAAATCTTTTCGAATGACTTATTCAAAGGGATCGTCTTTTAAACCAAGATTTTTTCCGTCATATACTCTTAAGTATTTCAGCAGCGAAGAAAAAGTGTTC
>DAOMHE010000063.1:0-5719 GCA_035430785.1 Spirochaetota bacterium
ATTTCAGCAAAAGTTATTTTTGTTTCTTTTGACAGCAGAATTTCAGTAAAACAAAACAATAACCATCTCATAAAACGTGGTTACATTAAAGATTCTAATGGAGATTACATCGCGATATCAGTTCCGGGTTTTTCAGTTTTCGCAAATCCGGAAGAAATAGAGTTATCCGAAAAAACAACTGCCGTACTGTCGTCAATTTTGAATGAATCAAGAAATGTAATATCCGAAAAAATCAACCGTAAAAAAAAATTCATATGGCTTAAACGGAATATATCAAAATATGAAGTTGAAAGCATCAGATCTGCAAAAATAAAAGGAATATATATAATTGAGGAAGATGTTAGAAAATATCCCTACTCAAATCTTTTTTCTCATATAACGGGTTTCTGCTCTCTCGAGAACACTGGAATAGAGGGTCTGGAATACAGTTATAACGATCTTTTAAACGGACAGGATAAAAACAATTCCAGTTCCGGTCTCTTTGACAAATACGGATCATCAATAGTTCTATCAATTGACAGATACATTCAAAATAGAGCTTACAGAGCTCTTGAAAATTCAGTAACCTCAAAAAATGCCAAATCCGGTACAATTACGGTAATTGAAGTAAAAACAGGCAGAATACTTGCAATTGCGAAGTATCCGTCTTTTGATCCGAACAATTTTTCACTTTCATCCGAAGACGAAAGAAGATTTTTCGCAATAACGGATTCATTTGAACCGGGTTCCGTCATGAAAGCTTTTTCCGCTTCTGCTTGGATAGAAAACACAAAAAACATTAAACAAAGATTCAACTGCACAGGCGCAGTAAAGATAGGAGACACCACAATCAATTGTACTGGCACACACGGGAACCTGGGAATCGAAGAAGCGATAAGATATTCGTGTAATTCCTTCATATCGCAGTCAGTTGGAACGATTGAAGGCAAGAAAATTTATGAAATAATGAACAGATTCGGTTTCGGAAAAGTAACAGCTTCAGGAATATCCGGCGAAAGCAGCGGAATACTTCGTCCGTTAAATGAGTGGTCAGGGCTTTCCAAGTATTCAATTTCAATTGGTCAGGAAATATCCGTCACGATACTTCAGCTTGCTTCAGCATATTCTGCAATTGCAAATAATGGAGTATATCTTTCACCGCGCATCATAGACAGAATCGAAGATAATGAAGGAAACACAATTCGCTCCTTCGAGAATAATGATTCAAAAAGAATATTGTCTGAAGCAAATGCTCTTAAAATGAAAGAAATGCTCAAAGATGTTATCGAAAAAGGAACCGGGCGCAAGGCAAAGCTGAAATATTTCACCGCAGGCGGCAAAACAGGTACCGCGCAGAAATTTATTCAGAAAAGCTATGTGAAAAATGTTAACTTTTCAGTTTTTGCAGGATTTGCGCCCGTAGAAAATTCAGACATATGTATAACTGTTGTAATTGATGAACCTAAAGGAATTACTTCCGCCAGCGAAATCGCAGCACCTATTTTTTCTGAAATTGCAGATGATATTTTATTATATAGAAAAAATAATGTTAAAAAAATCAATCAGGATAAAATTAAAAAAACATCAGTGAAGTCTTTTTTAAACTATGACAAATTACCTGATTTTTCTGGTAAGACAGAATCTGAAACACTTGATATTCTCTCTGACATTCAAAAAAATTATGATATTCAATACACTCTCAAGGGAAAAGGAAAATCGTTTTCACAAAATCCGCCGCCGGGAAGCAGTCTTGATCACGGTTTAATCATCAATATCGAATTCAGGTAAACTATGAACCATCTTGAAAACAACTTAAAACTGCTAAATCCTCTTCTTAGAGATAAAGTAATTTCATGCTCAGGGGATACTGCATCAGTAATTCTGACACCAAAAGGTCTTCCAATAGTTGAAGTCATTTCTGACGGAAAAAAAATACCGCTTCACAGCAGATTCGATCCTGTCAAGGAAGCAGAACGGTTCATCTCGGAAATAAGTGATTTTTCTTTTGACTTGTTTGTCATATACGGTTTCGCATCCGCATATCATGTTGAATTAATTCTCAAGGAAATCGGAAAATACTCCCATATTCTTATAATAGAACGCTCGCCTGAAGTTTTAAAACAATCACTTGAATCAAGAGACTTAAGCGCGATATTAAAAGATGAACGTGTCATTGTATGCGCTGATCCCGATGAATCAGAATTTGCAGAACTTCTAAAAGGCAAATCCACAAACCGCGTGACTTTTATTTTTCACAGAGGTTCTGCACAGGTTTTCGGAGATTATTATAATAACATCAACAATTCTATCAAAACTTATTTTTCAAACAAAGAAGTCAATATCGCCACCTTGTCCAAGTTTGAAAGGCTTTGGAGTTCCAATTCGGCAAGAAATATCAAACGTATTACAGAAACAATTCCTGTGAATGTTTTCTTTAACAAGTTCAATAATATTCCGGCGATAATAGTCTGCGCCGGTCCGTCGCTTACGGATTCAATTGATTTCATAAAAGCAAACAAGGATAAAGCAGTGATAATAGCAGTTGATACCTCCTATTATCTGCTGAAACGTTATTCGATTGAACCGCATTTCTGTATTTCGGTCGATCCTCAGATCATCAATGCCCGTTATTTTGAAAATTCTTCAGAAACAGAAACCGTACTTGTAACTGATCCGTCAACACACCCTTCTGTATTCCGTTTTTTTAAGGGACGTACGGTCATGATTTCTTCACTATTTGAAAATGTCCGCTGGATTGAAAAAATTACCGGAGAAAAAGGCGAAGTCACACACGGAGGATCCGTATCAACAAACGCTTACGATTTTGCTCTTAAAATTGGGGCAAATCCAGTAATTCTGACAGGACAGGATCTTTCATTTACTTCAGGACTGGCTCATGCGCGAGGATCATATCTAGACGAGCAGATGCATATTAAGACAAACCGTTTTTTATCAGAGCAGGATTTTAACAGAAAACAGCTCTCTGCACTTCCTAAAATTTTCATGAATGGAATAAAAGGTTATCAAATATTCACGAATCAGAAAATGGTCATATTCAAAAACTGGTTTGAAAAACACAATTCACCGTCACTCATAAATGCGACTAGCGACGGAGTTATTTTAAACGGTGTTAAACATGAAAAAACTGATAATACCAAACTTAACACCGCGGCAGATTTACATGCCCTTATAAACGAAATATATAATTCCGCACCGGACGGCAACATCTATCTAAATGAGGTCAGAGATAAGTTTGAAAGAATTTTCAACGAAATTGAATCTTATTACGAAAGAGCATCCAAGGCAAAAGAAAATTCAGAGAAACTTGTTTTGGCTATAAAAACCAATTCACAGAATGAAATTCGGCATTTAATAAAAAAACTTGATGAACTGGATAACTATCTTGAATCAAAAAAAACTGTCTGCGATATAATCGGACTTTCGATGCAAAAAGTTATACATACTCTTACTGAAGGTTATGAATCAGAAGATGAAAAACACAAACCTGAAAATCTGAAAATTGCCGAACGTTCCGCGTTAATGTATAAGGCTATGGAGGAATCCTTAAAATTCAACCTGAAGCTTGCGGAAAAAATGAAAACCATACTTTTCAAATAATCAAAAGAACGGTTTTCAAATATTTTCAAAATAATGATTAAAAATAATTTTCAACAAATCTTTTTATTGACCCTGTAATTCCTAGTCCTTTCTTTTTAGGTCTTGAACTTCTTGCGCGGTAATTACGGAGTCCGTATTTCAATAAACCTACAGCATTCGCATAAACGGGAGATGCGACCTTATCCTTCAAGCCCATTACGTCTTTTGGAATCCCGACTCTTACAGGAAGATTGAAAATCTTTTCGGCAAGCTCTGCACAGCCGTCAATCATAGCTCCGCCTCCGGAAAGAACAATGCCGGCGGCGATCATATTTTTTCTTCCGCTTTTCAAAAGCTCTCTGTCAACGAGTTCCATTATTTCAGCCATTCGAGGCTCAACAATAGCGGCAAGTTCATTTCGGAAAATTCTTTTCGGCGCACGGCCTCCAACACCGGGAACTTCAATAGTCTCAGTAGCATCAACAAGTTCAATAAGTGAACAAGCAAACTTTTTCTTAATCACTTCAGCAGAATCAATCGGAGTTCTGAGTCCAATTGAAATATCTCCTGTAACGTGAGATCCGCCAACCGGCAGCACAGCCGAATAGGATGCTCCGCCGTCAGTATAAACAAGAATATCAGTGGTCCCTCCGCCTATGTCGACAAGAGCGACTCCAAGCTCTTTTTCATCCCTGCTGAGAACAGCTTCAGCCGAAGCTATCGGCGAAAATACAACATCAAGACAATCAAGACCCGCACCGGCAACGGCTTTACCGAGATTTATCAGAGCAGTACTCGAAGCCGTTACAATATGAACTTCGGCTTCAAGGCGCACACCGCTCATACCTACAGGATCTTTTACGCCTTTCTGTGAATCTACCTGGAACTCACGTGAAAGTACATGAATTATCTGACGTTCAGCAGGTATAACTATAGCCTGCGCGGCTTCAATAACACGTTTTATCTCTGCATGTGAAATCGTTTTATTTCTATTAGAAACGGCTACAACGCCTCTGGAATTTTCACCCTGAATCTGCTCGTTTGATATTCCGACATATGCGCTTGTTACCTCTGCGCCTGCCATTAATTCAGCATCTTCCATTGCCTTTGCAATCGACTCAATCGTTGATTCAATATTTACTATAACACCGTTTTTGAGTCCCTTGGAAGGAGATATTCCGACTCCGGCAATTTCCATCTGACCGTTCTCACTGAGAAAACCTATCACTGCGCAGGTCTTCGATGTACCGATGTCAAGTCCTACAATTACTTCATCCATATAAAACTCCAGTCAGTATAGAACAGCATTTTCGCTAAACAGCTCAACATACTCGGGATAGACAGAATATCGGTCAAAATAACCCGTAAGAGCATCTATTTTCGCGAAACTCATTTTCTCTGCAAAAAAGCAGAACTTCGTACGCCTGTTTCTTAATGTTAAAACCGCCTTTCTGCCATCTGTCAAATCAATTTCTTCGATCTCGTTTGCAGTCTCGGATGTTGTTTTCATTTTTTCAATTTTATCAAGAAATGCATGTATTCTTTCCGATAATTTCCCATTTTTCAAATCTGATGTATTTATCACCAAAAGCGGCATTTTAGAAAAAACTCTTCCGGACGAAATGATTCTGTAATCAGAATCAATTTCAAACAAATAATTTACATCCGAACAGGCAAGAATTCTGTATAATGGAATTCTTTCAGTAACATTTATAATCAGTTTGCCGTCTTTCTTGCGAACATCATAATCCTCGAAATATCCGGCAGAATCTAAAACCTTAGTGATCTTTTTTACATCGGCAGTAAACAAATTTCCTTTTTTTCTTAAACCTGAAGCGTGAAAAACCGCAGAAGGCGGATAATTACTGAAACCATTTGTTTCAACAGATTTAAATTCTTCATCAGCATAACCATTGGAAAAAAGAAATATTACAAGAATAAACTTTTTCAACTTTCCCCGCCGGAAAGAAATAATTTTCCTGCTTTATAGATATCTCCGGCTCCTAAAGTTATAAGGATATCACCGCTTTTCAGAAAACTTCCGATTTCAACAGCGGCATCAGACGGTGACTTAAAAATATGACACTTTTTCTGCTCATTTTTAAGATACTCATCAGAAATCAATTTTGAAGATACACCGTCA
>DAOMHE010000063.1:5819-12438 GCA_035430785.1 Spirochaetota bacterium
TTTCTGCTCATTTTTAAGATACTCATCAGAAATCAATTTTGAAGATACACCGTCAATCGGTCTTTCTCCAGCAGAATATATTTCAGTTAGAAATAAAACATCCGCATCAGAAAAAGCCTTACCGAAATCCTGATACAAAAGCTGCGTACGGGAATATCTATGCGGCTGAAAAAGTACAACGGTTCTGCGCCCCAGATTTTTTACTGCATTCAAAGTGGCCTTTATTTCAGTCGGATGATGTCCGTAATCATCAAGAACAAGAATTCCGTCTTTCTCTCCGATATATTCAATACGGCGTCCAACCCCTTTAAATTCTGCAATTCCGCGTGCGATACAAGGGAAGTCAATACCAAGTTCGCTTGCAACAGCTACAACAGAAAGAGAATTAAGTGCATTATGATATCCTAAAAGACCAAGTTCAACATCACCCAGTTTATTTCCTTTAAAATAACAGCTGTACTTCATTTTTCCGTTTTCAAAACGTACGTTCTTTCCATGGAAATCCGCATCATCCGAAAAACCGTATGTATAAAAAGGTCTGTCCACCTGTGGTAGAATTTCTCTGATTACAGTATCATCAATGCAAAGAACCGAATATCCGTAAAAAGGTATATTGTTGATATATTTCAGAAATGCTTCCTTGATTCCGTCAAAATATTTGTAATGATCAAGGTGATCCGAATCTATATTAGTAACAATGCTGATAGCAGGAAGAAGCTTTAAAAAACTGCCGTCGGATTCATCTGCTTCAAAAACAAGATACTCGCCTTCTCCGCTTCTGGCATTTGAACCGAAGTTCAAAACCTTGCCGCCGACAACACTCGTCGGATTAAGTCCGCAGCTCCATAACACGCTTGAAAGCATCGATGATGTAGTGGTTTTTCCGTGAGTTCCGGCAACCCCTATTCCATGCTTCATTCTGACAAGCTCTGCAAGCATTTCCGAACGGTGAATTATCGGAATTCCTTTTTTCTTCGCTGTGATGATTTCCGGATTATCAAAACCAATTGCGCTTGATGTGACAAGAACGCTGATCTCATCATCAATATTTGAGCTGTCGTGACCCTTGAATATCTTTGCTCCAAGCGAAGACAAACGTCTTGTATTATCCGAATCATTTTTATCTGAACCCGAAACCTTAAACCCCATATTCAAAAGAATCTCGGCTATTCCGCTCATGCCGACTCCGCCGATACCGACGAAATGCATTCCATTTTTATTTCTGAAAATCATCCCTTCTCCCCTTTAGGCACTATCTGATAATATTATCGATTATATCTGCTGCAGCATTTAATTTCGCAGCTTTGATGCATGAATTTTTCATCTGATTAATCCTTGATTCGCTTGATATCAGAGAAAAAAGCATCGGTGCAAACGTATCTGCTTTTGCAGCGGAACTTTGAACCTTAACGGCAGCACCGACAGATGCAAAAGCATCTGCATTTTTATTCTGATGATCAGCTGCCGCATATGGATACGGAATTAAAACAGAAGGAAGCTCCATCGCAGCAAATTCCATCATAACACCTGACCCCGACCTGCTGATTGCAATATCCGCCGCACGGTAAGCTATTCCTACATCTTCAACGAAAGGAGAAATGTAAACTGATCCCATTTTGCTATTTTCTTTGACAATTTTACTGTACTTCTCATATGAAAGAGAACCCGTACACCAGATAATTCCCACATCAGAAAAATCGCTCTGATAATTAAGTTTAAGATTCATTATAAGGTCATTCAGCTGAAGCGCTCCCTGACTGCCTCCGATAACAAGAACAATTTTGGAACAATGACCCAGATTAAAATATTTTTTAGCGCTGTTCTTATCCATATCACAGAGAACTTTCTTGCGTATCGGGTTTCCGGCAGTTATTATTTTTGCCCTTATTTCAGGTTTAAAATAATCCCTCGATTCATCAAATGTTCCGAAAATATATTTTGCTTTTTTGGCAAAACGGACTGTAACTTTACCCGGAACGGTATTCTGTTCGCAAAGATAGATATTCCTTTTTGTAAACTTCGCTGCCATCAAAGCCGGGGCAGAAACGTATCCGCCCATTCCGACAACATCATCAGCTCCGATACGCTTCATAATACGCATCGCCTTAAAGACAGAAATGAAAAAGCGTATTATAAAAAAAGGAATCATAAAAGGATTCTTTGAAAATGACGGTGCACCGTAACTGATGAGTTTATCAGAATCAACTTCCCTGAGATAATTGAACTTTCTATCTTTTTCACCTATCAGCATATAAGCATCAATGCCTCTCGATTTACATTCTTCGAAAAGCGCAATTGCGGGGCTCAGATGACCTCCTGTTCCCCCGCCGGTAATTAATAACGATTTATTCATGCCAAACCTCTTTATCATTCGATTTAAATGTTTCATTAACCGTTTCACGGTATTTTGATATATTAAGAAGGATACCCGCCGCGATCATATTTGATATCATCGAGGAGCCTCCATAGCTTATAAAAGGAAGAGGAATTCCGGTAGTAGGAATAAGACCGGTTACAACAGACATGTTTAAAAACGCCTGAATTGTCACAGATAAAGTTAGAGCAATTGCAAGAACACGCCCGAAATCATCCACCGCTTCAAAAGCAATTTTCATGCCCCGCCAGAAAAAAAGAATAAATAATGAAATAATTATCAATGCGCCTAAAATTCCGGCTTCTTCGCCGATAACTGCAAAAATAAAATCAGTATGAGGTTCCGGAAGTTTTCCGATTTTCTGAGTTCCTAGACCAAGCCCTTCACCGAAAAAACCGCCCTTCTTAAACGCGATAAAAGACTGTGTAATATGATAACCGATACCGTAACGGTTTTCCCATGGATTTAAAAAAGCTATAATTCTCATCCATCTGTAATTGACCTGATAAATTATCAGATAAAACGCCGGAACACTGACAAGTGCGAGAAGAATCAAATACAAAGATGAGAAACCGGACACAAACAAAACCGCGACTGAAACAAAAAGCAGAGTTACGGCAGTTCCGAAATCAGGCTGAAGAAGAACAAGAAGAAAAATTATGCCGACCACGGCGAGAGGAACCGTCATTTTTAGAAAAGTCTTTTCCTCATGTTTAGCGGAGAAAACCTTGGCAAGATATATTATAGAAGCGATTTTCACGAACTCTGAGGGCTGAACAGAAAAAAATCCGAGATTAAACCATCTGACTGAACCCTTAGCACTGTGACCTATCCCCGGTATATAAAGTGCGACAAGTGCTGCAAAAGAAAATAGAAGAAAAAACTTGGTCAGAGATAAATATTTTCTATAATCAAAATTCTGAAGAAGAAAAATAATACCGAACGAAATGAAAACCCATATTACCTGACGTTTGAAAAAGAAAAGAGAATCTCCGTAAATAATCGACGCTTTAATAGCCGATGCAGAAAATACCATGGATACGCCGAAGAATGCGATAACAAAAAGCGTCAGAAGAAGAATTATATCCGGAGCATGTGAACGCCTAGTGTCTATTAAAGACTTGAATTCCATTACTCATGCCCGCTCGAAAGTCTTTCGAAAATTTTTCTAAACTCATCACCGCGATGCTCATAACTCTGGAACATGTCAAATGATGCACAGGCAGGAGAAAGAATTATATTATCACCTTCCGAAGTCATCTGGAGCGCTTTTTCTGCGGCATCGTAAAGAGATACTGCTTTAATCCTGTTGAAACCGTCAAATATATCATAAAATTCGTCTGCGGTTTCTCCGATCAACACAACACCCTTGACCTTATCTTTCATAATCTCGGCAAGCCTTGCATAATTGTCTCCCTTACCGCGGCCTCCCATTATAAAAACCGAATTGCTGCTAACGCTTTTTACCGCCATTTCAACTGCACCGACGGTTGTGGCTTTTGAATCATTAATAAAAAGTCTTCCATTGCAAATGCCGAGCTTTTCCATTCTGTGGTGAAGACCTTTAAATGATATGCAGAATCTCTCAAGATGATTATGCGGAAGAGACATGTTCATTTTTTCAAAAACGGCTTTAGTCAGAAGTATTGCAGACATGCAGTTCTGTATATTATGAACTCCTAAAACTGAAAGCCTGTCAGCCTGAACAACTTTCTCATACCGGCCGTTAACATTTAACAGAATATGATTTCCGTCATAATATGCAGATGCTGTTTTATCCCTAAGAGAAAAAGAATATTTCTTAGACTTAACCTTACCAAGCCTCTTCAGAATATTTTCATCATCTGCATTATAGACAAAAAAATCCGAACTTGTCTGATTTTTTACGATATTCATCTTCGTATCAAAG
This sequence comes from Spirochaetota bacterium, assembly GCA_035430785.1. Lineage (GTDB taxonomy): Bacteria > Spirochaetota > UBA4802 > UBA4802 > JAFGJZ01 > JAKJGA01. The sequence goes on from DAOMHE010000063.1 coordinate 10,103, forward strand.
TAAGCATCAACCGAAGGATAGCGGTCAAGATGATCCGGTGTCAGATTGGTAATTAAAGCTGCGTCTGCTTTGAATGAATCAACAGTTTCAAGCTGATACGATGAGAGTTCTGCCACGGTTACGGTATCTTCTGACGAATCATCAGCAAGAGAAATCAGAGGAATACCTATATTTCCGCCTTCACGCGAATTCAGCCCGAGCGATTTCATCAGATGATTGGTAAAAGCCGTAGTTGTGGATTTACCGTCAGTTCCCGTAATTGCAACCCAGCTTCCCTTCGTAAAATGATATGCAAGTTCAACTTCTGCAATCACCTTTATGTTTTTTTCATAAGCTGCTTTTATAAGAGGAATGTAGGCAGGCACTCCGGGACTTAATACAATCAGATCATATCCGTTTTCAAGCAGACTCACATCCTGATTCCCGGCAAAAAGCCTTACACCGGATTTCAGCTGTGACGAAACCGAAGTCAATTCATCGGCGCTTTTTGAATCGGATACATCAACAGAATAACCTTTGGAAATGAGATAATTTGCGGTTGAAAGCCCTGTCCGGTATCCCAGACCGACAACAAGAATTTTTGAATCTTTGTTTTGAATTTCCTTTAACACTGCATCCTCAAAGTATTTTTAATGTTGAAAGACCGATTATTGCAAGTATAATCCCGGCAATCCACATGCGTGTAACAATTTTCTGTTCAGGCACACCCGAAAGTTCAAAATGATGATGAAGCGGTGCCATTTTAAAAATCCGTTTCTTTCTGAGTTTAAACGAACCAACCTGAAGAATAACAGAAAGAGCTTCCGCAACAAAGACTCCTCCGACTATAAAAAGAAATAATTCTTTCTTGGTCATAACCGCAACTATTCCTATTATTCCGCCAAGGGCAAGTGAACCCGTATCTCCCATAAATATCTGTGCCGGATTGGCATTAAACCAAAGAAAACCGAGTCCGGCACCTAAAAGCGCAGAGAGCAGAACAGTTAACTCGGCACTTGCCGGCACGTATGGAATTCGAAGATATGCAGCATTTACAGCATGACCGGTAAGATACGCTATCACTCCGAACACAGAACCTACGATTATAACTGATCCTGTTGCCAGACCGTCAAGACCATCGGTCAGATTCACGGCATTTGAACTTCCGTTTATAACAAGAACAACGAAAACAAACCATAGCCATGTCAGGTTCATATTCATCCCGAAAATGCTGACATTGGCAAAGTCAAACAGCTGGCCGTTCATAAAAGGAACATAGACTGAAGTGACCTGCGAAGGACTTGAAGGATAAAGATAGATTACAAGTGCGACAATAAATGAAATTAAAACCTGAAACAGAAATTTAATTCTGGCAGGAAGCCCTTCTTTTTTTTTGAGAACCGATTTAATATAGTCATCAGCGAAACCTAGAATACCAAGCGACAAAAGACCAAGCAGAGCCGTCACAAAGTAATGATTTTTAAAATTTCCCCAAAACACTGCAGCGGTAAATACTGAAAGAAGAATCATTATGCCTCCCATCGTGGGAGTTCCGGCCTTTTTCTGGTGAGACTCTGGTCCGAGCGTTCGTATTTCTTCCCTGAATTTGAGATTCGCGAGAAAGCGTATTATAAATTTACCGAAAATAAGAGTAAATAAAAGAGCTGTCAGCGCGGCAAGTGCCGAGCGGAATGTTATGTATTGAAAAATTCTAAATGAGGAAACATATTCCTGCAGCGGAAGAACTAAATGATAAAACATAATTATACGCGGATAATCTTTTCCGCGACCTCCTCCATTTTCATAGATCTTGATCCCTTAACAAGAACAACGTCGTCCTTTTTAAGCATATTTAAAAGCGATGAAACCAAATCTTCTTTTGAATTAAAATGCTCTGCTTTTATTCCGCCGGAAACAAGGGCTTCTTTATACATATATTCCGAATATTCACCGTATGTAAGAAGATACTCGAAACCGCTTGAAACAGCATCATGAGATGCTGAACGGTGATAAAACTCTGATTTATCACCGAGCTCCTTCATGTCTGAAATAACCGCTATTTTACGTCTGTCCTTATAAATCATACCGATTGAATTAAGCGCCGACCGCAATGACAGCGGATTGGAATTATACGTATCATTGATAACGGTATAAATACTATCTGATATTTCACTGCGTTTGCCGACATTTTCAAACGAAGCAAAAGCCTCATTGATTTGCTCGGATGTGATTCCGTAATAGAGAGAAAGGGCTGAACTGGCAAGAAGATTATATAAATTATGTATTCCGTACAATGGTGCCGAATATTTTTTACCCATAAGAGTATAATCGATTCTATCGGCGGAAAGCTTAAAATT
>DAOMHE010000064.1:0-12383 GCA_035430785.1 Spirochaetota bacterium
ATGAACCGCACGAAAAAAAAACAAGAATCTCCGATGCTATCGAATTAATTCTAAATGGTTTAATTGACTAAACATAAGAAGGTATAAATGAAACTTTTAAAATCATTCTTCAATTATCATTTTCTGCTTCTTGCAGGAAAAATCAGAATACGTTGCATCAGAAATAATTCCGAAGAAATAATTAACGACAGTGGGCATTTATTTCTTCAAGTTTCAGTTCCTCAAAATGAAATTTTAACACATAAAACAAAACTGAATATAAGCTTTCGTGTAAATAAATTATCGCTTTTCCAAAGAAGTATACTTCCTGTATTGAGTACGCCTTTTTATGCGGGATTTCGGGGATTCATTTCAAAAAAATTCTATATCTGCAGAGAATCTAACATTCTTCGAGGACATTATGAATGGGAAAAAACGGAAGATATAAACAATTACATTACATCAGCTGCAATGAAATTCATGCGGATAATTTCAATTCCAGGATCTCTTAACTACGAGATAAAGGAAAATTAAACTAATGAAAACAGTAGCTATATATATTTCGCCAAACGGCACAACAAGAAAAGCCTTAAACTGTCTCGGTAATATTTTCAGAGAAAACGGGCATGAGTTTTCAACTCTTGACATTTCAAAAGTAGAGTCAAATCCTAAATCAGCAGCGCAAATACTGAAAGACGCAGACCTTATAGGAATTGCATCACCGGTTTATCACCTGAGAATTTTCAAAACACTGGACAAATATCTCAAACAAAATCTTTCATCTATTCTCAGTCGTTCAAATATTAAATCATATTTCGCTCTCGTGACCTATGGAGGTGTAACTTCCGGCAAAGCTCTCCTTAACATTTCTCGCATACTTAACAAAAACAATATTCCACTTTGCGGAGCGCTAAAAATTACTGCCCCGCACTTCTGGAAAACAGACGGATATCCCGATGCCGAGACTGAAATATTTATCAGAGACTTTTTCAACAAACTGAACGCAAAAAACTTTGCACCGATGAGTTTCAGCAAAACTGAATCAATTCTTTCGTATCAGAAAAAAATGATAAAATTCATTTATCCGTTCGGAAGAATAATCGGCTTTTTGCGCCGACACCATATTTCTTTTGATGAAACTAAATGCAATAAATGCGGAAGGTGCATTAAAGAATGCTCTATCAATGCAATTGAGTTCAAACAAAATATTATCAGAAATCCGCACAAGTGTGCTTACTGCTATCACTGTGCTGAAATCTGCACAAAAAAAGCTTTCAAGGTCGATATTGCTGAAATAGAAAGAATCGTGCGCACTAACAGAAAAATAGCAGGAACAGAATATCCGCAGAACGAATATTTCTTATAAATATTTATTGTTTAAAATCCGACCGTCCGATTGTAATTAATGTCTTGACGAAATAACGCCGGTTGAAGAAAAAATATGTCACCGGAATATGAAATGAAAATATTAATAGTCGGCGACAAAGAGTCGCAGTACATATGGGAACACTACGATTACGACAGATTTTCCGGTTTGGATTTTATCATTTCTACCGGTGATTTAAAGCCCGAATTTTTAAGTTTTCTCGTAACAATTTCAAATGTTCCGCTTTTTTACGTTCACGGCAATCACGACACACTTTACAAAACAATTCCGCCTGAAGGATGCGATTCCATCGACGGAAAGTTCATCAAGTACAAGGGATTAAGAATTATGGGGCTCGGCGGCAGTCAGTTCTATAACAGCAGAAATCACCAATTCACGGAATCTGAAATGAGCATGAGGCTTTTTAAGCTCAAACCTTACATTCTCTTCAACAAAGGCGTTGATATTTTCGTGTCGCACGCACCGGCGTTCGGACTCGGCGACGGAAAAGATATCTGCCATACGGGCTTCAAATGCTTCACAAAACTTATAGAAACATATCAGCCTGCATATCATTTTCACGGACATCAGCATCTCAATTACGGAAATACCGAACGTTCAATCACAAAAGACAATACAAAGATAATCAACAGCTACGAATACCAGCTTATCGAATTTTAATCAGAAACATAACCGTCATCTACGGTTCCGGAAATGTTGTCACACAGCCAGTCCATATTAAAAATCTGTTCAAAAGTCGCAACCTGTTCTTCCGGAACTCTCAGTTCACCTTTCTGATCATAAATCGGTCCGTTGAATATGGAATATTCATTCTGCATTATCATCTTTTTAAAAAAGTCAATAAGCCTCTGTGTTTCGCGCGGAACATGAGTAAGCGAATAAAAAATATCAACAAGACCCGAATCCATTCCCCACCAGAAATTCACCGGTCTGACGCTTGCTCCTGCAGATTCAAAAACAGAACCCCATGTTCCGTTTAAAACTGCACGCACGACCTTTTCATAAAAAATTCCCCAGTGCCATATCGGAATTGCATACTGACATGAAGGAATAAATCTTCCGGCATTCTGATCGTAAGCAGTCGAAAAAAGTCCGCATGTCTTTCCGCGGTCTCCCGGAACAGGAAGCGAATCGCCGTTTATAATATCAACGCCTTCAACGAGAAGCTCTCCTGTAAGCTCCGGATTGAAACCTGTATATTCATTCTTATTCATCCACTTGATGAGAACTTCTGCATAAGGATTAACAAGTTTAACTCCGAGAGCAAACGCGTTTACCGACTCAATAACTTCCGGAAGCGGGCATCTGGCGATGTAGCCGATCTTATTGGTACGCGTCAGCGAACCCGCAATGATGCCCATCAGATAACGCGGTTCATGGATGCGTCCGAAAAACGTAACGACGTTTTTATACGAATTTGCTTCCGAGCAGTTAAAGAATTTCACTTTAGGATATTCAAGCGCCGCCTTAAGAGTCGGGTTTAAAAACGTCGGTGAAGTGGTAAAAATCAGCTCATTACCGTCTTCAGCAAGTTTTTTTATAGTGTCATATGCGTCAATATTTTCCGGAACGGAATCAGCAAAGTCGAGAAGGACATTGTCACCGAAAACATTCGCGACATGAAGCCGTCCGAGCTCATGAGAATACGTCCATCCTGAATTGTTTATGTTTTTGGCATAAACAAACGCTGCCCTGATTTTCTCTTTTCGAGGAGTCACAAAATTGAAAGGATTGAATATTTTTTTGCCGGAATCTTTTACCGGCTCTGTAACTATTTTTAAAGGATGAGACTCCATATTCGAGAGCTCATCGATGAATTTTTTTATCCGGTCAGAATCATCCGAATCAATTAAATTATCGTCGCCGTAAACTTCGAGAAATTTAACAAACGCATCGCCTGTAGTAATCTTGAGTCGTCCGCCGCCGTTCGCGTGATAGATAGAACGGAACGGATTGAAGCAGTTGATCATATATGATTCGTATTTTGAAAGCGATGGAATAAGTTTTCCGGTATATCCTTCCATGTGTTCGAGCAGACGGGTAAAACCGCCGTCGACGGTAAACCATATAGAAGAAACACCAGTTATACGGTTGAAATCGAGAAACTCATAATAAATTCTGTTGGTTAAATCCGAATCGTCTTTTTTAGGAATTAGACGGCGAACCTCTGCGGTGACTGACGCTGCATCAAAATATTTAAGAATGCTGACGCGCTTATTTCCTTCTTTGACGTAAAACCAGTTGAGATATTCATAGGCGATGATGTAGTCGCGGATTCCTTCTGTAAGATGCGCGGAATAAAGCGATTTCCATTTTCCGCTGAACTCTGAATCGAGAGGCGCAAGAGGCATAAAATTTGCGGAAAAAGCACTCGCTCTTGAGTGAGAATAAGTTCCTACGACTTTTTTGAGCGGAACTTCAATAATCCCGATGTTTACTTCACTCGCGACCTCGGCGTTTCCGAGAATACCGTCGAGCGAAGGAAGATAGCCGGATCTTCCGGCCGAAACATTCTCCATATAAGAAGCTTTAGCGAGCTTCCGTGCCTGTTCATAAGAACTCAGTGCAGAATCGAGCATTTAAACCTCAATCTGAAATCTTTGAAAAATCAATCAATCCCCTGAATCTGAGAACAATGGATTCCAAAAGCGCGAGACGGTTATCCCGAAGAGCCGTATCTTTATCCATTACCATAACATCATCGAAAAATTTATCTATATGCGATTTAGCTTCACCGAGAACGGCAAAAACCGAATCGTAATTTTTTGAATCGATTGCCGAATCAATTGCATCCTTCTTTGAAACAAAAAACGAATGAAGATTTTTTTCGGCATCCGCCGCAAAAAGTTTTTCATTCAGAGTAAGAGCATAATTCTCATTCTTGCTTCTGAATGAATTATAAATATTATTAATTCGCTTGAAACCGAGAAGCATTGCAGAAAAATCTTCGGCCTTGCGGAATTTGTTTAACACACCGGCACGGAGAAACAAATCATAATAGTCATATTCTCCGAGAGAAAGACATGCATCGATTTCGTCGTGTGCAAAACCTGCATCTGCGAATATGGTATTAACCCGCGCCGTAAAGAATTCAAGAACCTTGGATACAAGATTTTTTCCGTCTTTGTACATTGAAGCACATTCGTTAAGAATAAGAGCAATATCCGCATTCAGGCGGTTCTTTATAAAAAGATCGGCAACCGCATTCGCCTGACGGCGCAAAGCATAGGGGTCCTGAGAGCCCTTCGGAATGTTTCCGACCGAATATGAACCCATTATATTATCTATTTTTTCTGCGGCTGAAAGAACAACCGATACGATAGATGAAGGTACTGCATCACCTTGAAAACGCGGACGGTAATGTTCTTCAATAGCGTCTGCTACGAGCTGATCTTCACCATCCATAAGCGCATAAATGCGCCCCATCTTACCCTGAAGAGAAGTAAATTCCATAACCATAGCAGTATTCAAATCTGCTTTAGAAAGAAGCACCGCACGGTCGATTTTGGAACAGATAGACGCATCTAGTTTTAGCTGTTTAGAAATTACCGAAGCAGTCTTTCTTACTCTTTCGACTTTGTCATATATAGAACCGAGTTCTTTATGAAATAGAACTGTTTTCAATGATTCGATTTTGCTTTCGAGTTTGTGTTTTCTGTCTTCGTTAAAAAAGAATTCTGCGTCGGAAAAACGCGCTCTGATAACACGCTCATTTCCGTCTTTTACAAAATCAGTCGCTGGATTGTTTGAAACCACAAGGAATTTATTGGTGAGCCTGCCGTCTGATGATCTCACGGCAAAATATTTCTGATGCTCGCGCATTTCGGTAATGAGAACGATGTCAGGAATTTTTAGGTAATCAGAATTGAACTCGCAGACTACCGCATGTGGTTTTTCTACAAGATAAGTTACTATTGAAATAAGCTCTTCGTCGTCTACTAGAACACCGCCGGCTTTCTTTGCCGCAGATGCAAGCTCTGCCTTTATCATATCACGTCTTTCGTTCTGATCGAGAAAAACACCTGCATCTTTAAGTTTTGATTTATATTCAGAAATCTTTTTGATTTCAATCATCGAACCTGACTGAACATAATGACCGCGCGTCAGATTGGACGAAACTATTCCGTCAACATCGAATGAGAGAACCTTGTCATTAAAAAGAGCAAGAATGTATCTTATCGGACGCGGATAACCTATCTGTTTAGTCCCCCACTTCATCTTTTTCGGAAAAGGAAGCTCTTTGATAACAGAAGAAAGAATCTCAGGAAGAATTTCCTCAGTCCTTCCGCTTTTCATCTTCTTTTTAGCAAAATAATATTTTCCTTTCGGGGTTTCCTGAATTTCGAGATCTTTCTCTTCGACATCGTTTCCTTTGAGAAAGCCGAGAAGAGCTGGAGTCGGTTTACCGTCATCAGAGTAACCTCTGTCAGCTGAAGGACCCTTCAGCTCAAGAGTTTCATCGCGCTGTGTATCCGAAACACCGCAAAGAACAGCAGTTATGCGCCTTGGTGTCGCGAAAACATCAATCGACGAAAAATCAATTCTTGCGCCGGAAAGCTTATCCGACATCATTTTTTTAATATTTTCAAGCGCCGGAGGAATGTAGCCGGCAGGAATTTCTTCAGAACCTATTTCAAATAAAAGATTGGCTTTATCAAACATAAAATCTCCCAAACAGTATTACCCTTCCTTCTATTAGGACGAGCACTATTGGCAAGAACTTTTTATGGATTATTTGCCGTACAAACCATAAAGAATTCAGTCAATTTTAAGGTGTTTCTTTATTTCTGCCGAATGCCTGTCGAAAAACGGACTGGACGGAACATTTCCGCATTGTGCACATTTAATGAAGTACGGCGAATTGACGTTTCCGCATTTTTCGCACGAATAATCAGCCGTGATCTTTTCTTTCCATTTTTGAATGCCGAGACTCTTTCTGCATTCTGCCGATTCGAAGAGTTCTGCTCGGTGAGGCATCTGCTTCTGAAACTCTTTCAGCTTTTCACACGGAAAATCCGCGCAGTCTTCGCAGTTTAAAATACCTTTATCTGAAGCGCAAGCCGTAAAAGAACATTTTTCGCAGTATACACTCAGTTTGTCAGAACGGCAGCCGTTACAGCGCATCTGTTCTTTGGTCATACCAAACTTCGCCGCAATAGTCTCAAGCGCGCCTTCGTCAGTTTGTGAGTATATATAAACAGAACAAGTTTCGCAGAATAAACCGCAGTAAGCTGTTGTAGTCAATTCATTCATAAAGCCTCCCGAACATCCCTAAAGCTGAATCAGCAGTTCAAATAATATCCGCCTGTCAATGAAATATTTACTCTATTTAAGAAAGCATAATAAACGCCGGAGACAAAACTATGCCTTCAATATCAGTATTTCTTTTTCTGACTTATTCTTATTGTTCTTCGGATATGCTTTTATTTCAATTCCAAGACCAAGATTATCCAGATACTCGATTAGAGTTGATATTTTCATGTCTTTTCTGGCTTCGAGTTTTGAAACACCTGATTGAGAAAATGTTTTTAAATCTTCCTGCCTTATTCCCCTTTTCTCTCTTATTTCAGATAAACGAATCTGCAAGATGGCTTTCTCTGCTTCAGCATAAGCTTTTCTGATTTTTTTTTCAGGCAAAGACAACGAAATTTCTTCAATGATATTATTTTTTGTTTTCATTTTGATACCTGCCTTTCAGATATTTATCATATAACTTTTCCGCAGCTGGAATCATTATATCATAAAAATCTTTTTTTCCTCTTTTATCTCCGCCTATTAACAAAACAGCAACTTCATCAGTCCGTTCAATTTCCCACATAATTCAATTATAGTAAAATACTATATGAAGTCAAGTGAATATTAAGATTCTATAATTAGCGGTGTCAAAATAAAAGAATCTGAATATTTTTTAAACTTATACGAAAAATTCACACAGATTACGTTTATATTAATGTTTAAAACCTTGACATAAGGCTAAAATGATAATATTTTGAGGTGAGAAATGAGTACAGTAATGGAATTTACGAAAGAACAGCTTGAACAAATAGGTTCGTATATCGAATCAAACTTCGACCGCTTCGGCGCGAAAAGCAATGTCGTTCAGCTTCGCCCGTACGACATCCAGCTTATAGAACGCATGACGCGCATCGAAGAGGAACTTCGAAGCCAGCGCGAAGTAATACTGAAACAGAACGAAACCATGCAGTTCGGTTTCGCCCAGATGGACAAACGCTTTGAATCCATGCAGAAACAAATGGACGAACGTTTTGCTGCTGTCGATAGGCGTTTTGAAATGGTTCAGAAAAGCATGGACACCCGCTTTGAAATGATTCAGAAGAACATGGATACACGTTTTGAAACAATTCAGAAAAACATGGATACACGCTTCGATGATGTAAATAAAAAATTCACCATGATGATGTGGATGACGAGCGCCGGCTTTACAATCATCGCAACTGTTATAACACTTCTGACAATTTTCGCGAGATAAGAAATATAGACGCACATTTTAAGTCTGCCCGAGTACGGGCAGACTTGTGAAAAAAATCAGTATCCTACAATAATTGAAGCAAATTCTTTCCAGTTTTCAGCATTTTTATATTTTGACAAAGATGCAGAAGGCACTTCAATTTTTGTTAAATGACTCCCGAAAAATGTATTAAATCTTAATTCAGGTGGATTTGGGCCTCTAACTATTAAAGTTTCAAGTTGAGAGCAAGAAAAAAACGCAACATGTTCAATATTCGTCACTCCGGACGGTATTTCAATGCTTTTTATACTATAAATACCTGTAAATGACGCTTCACCGATACTTGTCACACCAGACGGAATACTATAAGTACCATTGACAATTCGATTATTTGGAACACGTACTAATTCATTGCCGGCTTTATTATAAACTACTCCGTCGATATCCTTATATGTCGTATTAGAAGAATCAACTTTAATATTATTTAGACTGTTGCAACCCCTAAACGCACTTCCATCAATACTCGTCACTCCTGACGGTATTTCAATGTTTACAAGACTTGTGCAATCTTCAAATGCATAATTCTCAATACCTTTAAGAGTCTTCGGCATAACAATGCTTTCAAGGCTAGCGCAATCTTCAAACGCCCACCAACCTATACTCGTCACACCAGATGGTATATTTATACTTTTAAGTTTACTGCAACCAGAAAATACACTATCAGCAATACTTTTAACACTGGTCGGCAGAACAATGCTTACAAGACTAGTGCAATCATTAAATACATATTCACCAATACTCGTCACTCCGAACGGTATCTCGATGTCTACAAGACTACTGCAACCCGAAAATGTGCTTCCTTCAATACTCATCACTCCTGACGGTATTTCGATACTTTCAAGTTTACTACATCTAGAAAACGCAGAATTACCAATACTTGTCACTCCGGACGGTATTTCGATACTTTCAAGACTACTACATCTAGAAAACGTAGAATTACCAATACTTGTCACTCCGGACGGTATCTCGATACTTTCAAGACTATCACACATAGAAAATGCAAAATCACCAATACTCGTCACTCCGGACGGTATCTCGATACTTTCAAGACTATTACACATAGAAAATGCAAAATTACCAATACTCGTCACTCCGGACATTATAAGAAATGTGCCATTTTTTACATATTTATCCGGTACACATAGTATTTCATTTCCGGCTTTATTATAAAGAACTCCATCAATATCCTTGAAATTTAAATTTAAAGGATCAACTTCTATACCGTTTATATTAACGCAACCTATAAATGGATTATCTCCAATAGTCGTCACTCCAGACGGTATCTCTATGCTTTTAAGACTACTGCAACTACTAAATGCAGAATTTCCAATACTCGTCACACTTGAAGGTATCTCTATACTTTCAAGGTTACTACAGTAAGAAAAAGCATAATTACCAATACTCGTCACTCCATACGGTAACTCTATATCTTTAAGACTATGGCAACCGCTAAACGCAGATTCACCAATACTTGTAACTCCTGACGGTATCTCTATATCTTTAAGACTATGGCAACCCCTAAACGCAGATTCACCAATACTCGTCACTCCAGACGGTATCTCTATGCTTTCAAGATCATGTTTCATATCAAATGCTTCGTCGCCGATCGAATTAATTACCATACCATTGACACTCATCGGAATAACGAGTTCGGTATCACTCCAATTATAATATCTTATTAAAACACCATTAGAAACACTAAATACATCACTAACCGCAGTTGCAGAAACAGTACATTCAGCCGAAGCTGATTTTCCGTCCTCAGTAGTTCCTGTGACATTGAACTTTCCTGCTTTCAAAGGAGTCAGCTTTCCGTCAGCATCGATTTTTGCTGCCGAAGCATCATCGACTTCCCAGGTTATATTATTCAGACTTTTAGAATCATTTTCCTTTTTCGCGTAAAAAACATACTCGCAGTTGAGATAAAGAGTTACATTATCAGGTTTTATTTCTATGGTATAATTCGGATCATCAGAATCCCCCGGATTTTCCGGATCATCACTTCCCCCGCCTCCTCCTCCGCCGCCGCAGGCAGAAAATGCAAGCATTGCCGCGAATAGCAGAATCGCCGAAAGTTTAAACTTCTTCATAAGAGCTCCTGTTAAAAAATATTAATGATTGCTATTGAAACTAATATAGATTGATCAATAAACTTGAGTGCAATTGTTTGAACATTTGTTACAAGTATATTTTTGAATGTCAAGGAGTATTAATATACCCTCAACCAGCGCGGACATTCATGTCATCACGTGCTGACTTAGTGACGACGTAAAAGAAATCAGTAAAACTGGGGTTTTACTTAGGCGGAATTTCCCGCAGATAAGGAAAACCGCCGTTAACAGCGTCCGATGATTTTGTGTCAATCCACCATGTCGTTTCTAAAATATCAATATCACTAATATCCCAGCCTGTATATGTATCTTTATCTTTTAATTGATCAATGTTTTTACCTTCTCCTCCATTTTTTGAATCTACAGCAACATCTAAATAATAAGAACCAACAACCTATATCAGTTGCTTCGACGATGAGCTTAAACTGCTTATAAGGCTCGATGTCTAGTTGGGTTATTTCGCTTCCGTCGAAGTTAACGGCTTTTATGGAAACAATAGAAGGAGCTTCATTCGGTGAAAATTCCTGAGCATCGCCGATCGCGCTTCCGCCGCATGCAAAAAGGAATAGGCCAAGCACAGGTAAAATCAAAAATGTCGTTATCAGCTTCTTCAAACTTACCTCAAAACTAACGCTAAATTACAAATCAATATTCTTAACAAGTAGTGTACTTTACGCGCTGAAATTAACAATTTTTCCAGCATTTTTTTGAACTTTTTTGAGAAAATGTACAGTTGAATTACGTATATATATTTAGATAAAGCCTTGACATAAGGCTGAAATGATAATATTTTGAGGTGGGAAATGAGTACGGTAATGGAATTTACGAAAGAACAGCTTGAACAAATCGGTTCGTATATCGAATCAAACATCGACCGCTTCGGCGCGAAAAGCAATGTCATACAGCTCCGTCCATACGACATTCAGCTCATCGAACGCATGACGCGCATCGAAGAAGAACTCAGAAGCCAGCGTGAAATAATACTGAAACAAAATGAAACGATGCAGTTCGGATTCACCCAGATGGACAAGCGCTTTGAATCCATGCAGAAACAAATGGACGAACGATTCGCCGCAGTCGACAAAAGATTCGATGATGTGAACAAACGATTTAATGATGTGAACAAACGGTTTGATGATGTGAACAAGCGGTTTGATGACGTAAACAAAAGGTTTTCAATGATGATGTGGATGATGACAGCAGGATTTACAATAATCGCAACTGTTATAACACTTCTTTCAATTTTCGCGAGATAATAAATCTAAAACCTAAATTACCAGGCGAAACGAAAATCAGATATTCTTCATCAACAGCTTAAACTGCAGCTACTCAAATAATCCTGAAAATTCAGTAATATTTAAATAATACGGGAAGCGACCAGCAATTGGCCCCTCCCGCAAATATCCAATTACTGAATCTTTCCCTTAATCAATCCTTTTGAGTGCGAAATATACAAATATCCTGAATCACAAACAATGTCCCATGCGCCGAATCCCGCGAATGAATCAGAATCCGACAAATCAACGGTATTCCATGTCGCACCTGTATCATTTGAAAAAGATAAAATACTACCGTATCTCACCGCGTATAAATAAGTTCCGTCAGATGCGAATCCCGTAACAGCGCCGCCGACATCATTCTGAACTTCCGTCCAGGTTTTTCCGCCGTCAGCAGACCTAATAATCACCCAATTATTTTCAGCAACAATAATCTGACCGTAAACATAAAAGGTTTCTATTGCTCCGAAATATAAGCTCGCAGGACCGAAATAAGACCGGCTCGCAACTCCTGCTTTCGAAATAAACATCGAATTTCCGCCTGAAGATAACGGCACACCTGAAGCATACACAGAAGAACCAGATACGAAGATATCTGTCACGTTTGAATCTTTAAAATCTACACTTACTGTACACATCACACCATAATTACTAACTTCTCCATATGTCGCTCCTTCTGATGTTGCAAGATAAAAGATATTCCCATCAATTACTATTTTATTAATCTGCTTACCACTTAAATAATTCTTCACCGATCCGGAAGATGCACTGCGATCCCAAACGGACAATCCGTCGAAAGTTCCGATGAATACAAGCGAACCGCTCACTGCAATCGAATACACCTGATCATGCGCCAAACCGTCCGATTTCTCATTTAGAACTTTCCATGTCGATCCTTTATCATCAGAATAGATCACACCTTCACTATTAGTTCCGACATATATCGAATCTCCGACTACCGTCGTACAGTTACATGATACGGCTTCATCAGACAATCCGAAAGTATCCCATGAAGAATCAGTCACGAATTTCTTAGGCAAATCCGATCCCGGATCTCCAGGATCCCCCGGATTATCTGGATCACCGCTCCCCCCGCCTCC
>DAOMHE010000065.1:0-12368 GCA_035430785.1 Spirochaetota bacterium
GAGGAGCACGAGCGAGGCGGCTACAGGATGTAATAAGCCGCCGAGGATGAAGCCCTGTCCCTTTTGATGTTATTGCATGACACCATGCGAAACCACATCTCAAAGGCGAAGCCTTTGACAACAAGTCCGGTGACCGGACAAACCGGTTAAAGGGCGTGTAACGCCCTTTAAAGCAACTCGTGCACTGCTAATGCCGAATACATCTTAACTCTCTTCGGTGTAAACCGAAGTACTGTATGATCAGGGTCATTATATCCGCCGGGATAATACATAGTCCATTCATCATGCCATAACTGCTTTATAATTTCTTCATTTTTAAAGATTTCGATTTCTCCGTTCATCATCAGTCCCAGCCAGCTAGAGGGATTACAATAATAAAGAGAAACCTTTCCATTATTTTTTATTTGTTCTATTTTAGAAGACGAAGTGTTAGTCGTGAAAAATATTTCAAACTCATTGAAGTTATTCCAAAACGATTTCAGTTTAGGAAAACTCTTTTCATTTCTAAGATTGAGCATTGCACGTGTTTCAGGATATCCGTCAAGACCGGTTGTTGTAAGATAAACCGCGGCGGATTCTGAAATTACTTTGATTGCTGTATTTTTCATCCTTTTCTCTCCGGATAATTTAATAATTAGTATTTCATTTATGTATCAAAACAAACTAAATGATTATTTTCTTCTTGCGTAATACTATATGCCTGTATAGTATGTCAACATGAATTCTGATTTCTCAGCACTAAACGATAAACTTTCCATTTTGGGAATGTCGGCAAAATATGACGCCTCATGTTCTTCGAGCGGTTCATCGCGCAAAAATCCAGGGGGAAGCGGAAACGCCGTCGCCGCAGGAATATGCCACAGCTGGGGTGAAGACGGGCGATGTATTTCTTTATTGAAAGTGCTTCAGACAAACATCTGCTCTTTCGATTGCGCTTACTGCATCAACCGAAAATCAAATGATATTCCGAGAGCGATGTTCTCTCCGGCCGAACTTGCAGATCTTACTATGCAGTTTTATAAACGTAATTATATCGAAGGTCTTTTTTTAAGCTCGGCAGTTCTGAAAAATTCAGACTATTCAATGGAACTGATGCTGAAGACTGTAAGCCTTTTGAGAAATGTTCATAAGTTTGGGGGATATATTCATCTGAAGGTAATGCCTGGAGCCGATCCACTTTTGATTAAACGAGCGGGCTATCTGGTAGACAGAATCAGCGCAAATATCGAACTTCCGACCGGAGAATCCCTGTCGATTCTTGCACCTGACAAAAAACCCGATAAGCTTATCGGCTCGATAAAAGATATCAGTTTCAATATCAGAGAAAATGTAGATGAATACCGCTTTAAGCGAAGCACTTCTTACGCACCGGGCGGGCAAAGCACTCAGATGATAATCGGAGCGACTCCCGACACAGACAAGACAATTCTAAACCTGACGGAATCCCTTTACAAAAAGCTTTCTCTCAAACGCGTTTATTATTCTGCCTATGTACCGGTTACAGAAAGCTCTCTTCTGCCTGCCATAACTAAACCGCCTCTTTTGAGAGAACACCGTCTTTATCAGGCGGACTGGTTATTGCGTTTTTACGGATTCAAGGCGGAAGAAATTCTTAACGATGAATTCCCGAATCTTGATATGAGAATCGACCCAAAGACTGCATGGGCTATGAGAAACTATCATCTTTTTCCGGTTGAAATATCAACGGCTTCATACGAAGAAATTCTGCGCATTCCGGGTGTCGGAGTTCAGAGCGCCCAGAGAATAATTAAAGCGAGAAGGTTTTCCAGACTGACATTTGAAGATCTCAAAAAAATCGGCGTTGTTATGAAGAGGGCGAAATACTTCGCAAGCTGCAGCGGAAAAATGATGAATTCTAATTTCAGCCATGATCTTATTCTCGCTGAAGCCGGCGGTCTATATTCTGAAATAAAAATTGCTGAACTCAGAGAAGGACAGCTTCCTCTTTTCAGAGAACAGATTCCGCCTATCGAAATTGCTCAGGAGATTTGATGAACATTTATATTTATGACGGAAGTTTTGACTCGCTGATTTCTCTCTGCGCGGAACTGATTGCAGCAAAAACTATTCCTGATAATATCATGCCTGAAGAAAAATCGCATGAATATCTTTTTGATAAGATTCATCTTTCTTTCAATCAGAATCTTTATGACAGGCTGAATTCCCGGTTAAATCAGATTTCAAAAAAAGCTTATGCCGATATTTGCGCCGCATTTCTTTCCGAAACAGAAGGAATGGAAATCAAAATTTTTAATTACATTCATACGGTTCTGCGTCTTTCTCTCGAGAAAAACATTTCACAGCAGAAAATCAATGATTATCTCGAAAACTTCGCAGATTCATCCATTAGGAAATTAAATCAGCTTTCAAATAAAGTTTACATCGAACGTCATCGGTTTTTAGGTCTCATCCGATTTTCTGAACTTTCTGATAAATCTCTTTATGCTCAGTTTGAACCCGATCATAATATTACGCTTATGCTTGCGCCTCATTTCAAAACCCGTCTTCCGAATGACAACTGGATAATTCATGATCTTTCACGCGGAATCGGCGCAGTTTATGACAAAGGAAAAAAAGACTACATATTGTGCGGTCTTGAAAATAATTCCGAGATAATTCATTCTGAAGAAGAAAACGCTTTTAGAAAAATCTGGCAGAGATACTGGAAAGAAATCGCAATTCCTGAAAGAAAAAATCCGAAGTGCCAGTTAAACTTCATGCCGAAAAGATACTGGAAACACCTGACAGAAACAGAAAATTTAAATCGTTGAAACGATGTACTTCGATGAGCATTCACCGCCCGAAAGATAAGTTATCAGCCGCCTTTTTGGAAAAACGATTCTATTGATTTGATCATCGCTCATGCCGCTTTTTCTCAAAGCATAAATCTTTTCTCTCAATTTATAGAAGTAATCAAGCTTCGCGAGAATGTGTTCTTTTCCCTTGTGATGAATCCCCGAATGCGCGCAAAACAGATGTTTGAAATTGAGCTTTGCAATTTTCTCAAGCGAGATAATCGTTTCAGCCATATTCTCTTCAATGAAAGCAATCTTCTGCCTCGATGCAACATACATGTCTCCGCAAAAAAGCCACCTCTTATCTTCTTCAAAAAGTACTACATGATTATCCGTATGCCCGGGAGTATGAATAACCTGAAAGCAGTGATTTTCTGTTTTGAGGCAATCAGAAAAAGACGACGCATTAAAGCCCTTCATGTTTCCCCAGTAATACTTTCTGTAAAAAGGAAATTTCGAATCCAGCTTAGCCTTATCGACAGCGCTTGAATGGATATAAATCTCTGCACCTATATTCTGCTGAATCCAGCCGGCGAGTCCGGCGTGATCTTCGTGAAAATGCGTAATCGCTACTTTTTCAATATTTCTCGATTTAAAAAACGGTGAATATCTTTTCTCGAAATTTGAGGCTCCGGTATCAATCAAAAGTCCGTCTACCAGATAAATGTAAAGGCGCATCTTCATATTGAACGGACCGACTCTGTCTTCAATATATTCAATATTCTCGTAAGAAGCGGTTTTCATTTCATCATTCCTTTTGTGCAAATAATGTTAGACTTAAATATTCTGTTGATATATAATCTCTTCAAGGGAAGGCAATTATGGCAACTGAAAAAACCATTCTTTTGGCTGAAGATGAAGAAATGCTTCATCAGGTAGCCCGGAAAATTATTGAAAGCCTGAATTATATAGTAATTTCAGCTTTTAACGGAGAAGAAGCTGTCAGTGCCTACAAAGAGAATCCGTCGATAGATCTTGTCATTCTTGACATGAAAATGCCGAAAATGGACGGAAAAGAAGCCTTTGCCCTTATAAAAGAAATCAATTCTGAAGCAAAGATTATTCTCTCTTCAGGTTTGTCCGCAGATTCCGAAATCGAAATGATTCTTTCTTCTTTTCCGGACACTAATTTTATTCAAAAGCCTTACAGAAAAGCCCAGCTGTCTGAAATGATTCAAAGTATACTAGGCAGCAACTCGTAAGTTTTAAATAAAAATGATTGTAATAATTTTTTCCTGATAAATTCTTGTCATGGAATATGTTTTTATATTTCTATTTCTTGATCAGGCGGTTTTAATGTCTCTTTCCGTTGAAGAATCCTACAAACTTCTGGATATCAGTCCTTCCGCCGGCGATGAAGAGATTACCAAGAAATTCCGTCTTCTTGCCCTCAAGTATCATCCTGACAAAAACAGAAACAAGATAGAATGGGCAAACAATATCATGTCCAGGCTCAATCAGGCCTATTCTGTCATAATGAGCTCGCGTTTTGAGAGTAATGCAGAAGATAAAATAAACGCGGAAGAAGTTCTGCGCCGTAAACAAAACGAAGAAAGATCAAAAGACATGGCGCGGCAGAAATTGAAGGAGCTTATCCGCGAAAAGCTCATTGCAGATTTTGTCGCCATACGCGAAGAAGTTAAGGATTCTCTATACAGATATTTTCAGTTCAATCTCGACAATATCATAAAAAGAGAATCTGTTTTGAACAAGCAGACTTTCAATGAAGTTGTTAAGACTATCAGATACAAATATCATTCCATTACCGCACTTTCCGAGAAAACCGATGACGAAGAACTTCTCGAGCATTTTAAGGTTTTCAAGAAAATGATTTTTTCTTTTTACAGGGCAAGCGAATGTCTGAACATACTTGATTCTTATTCCAATATGATTGATGTCGAGGCATACCGTCTTTATATAGAAGGCGACCGTTTTCTCCATCTGGCTCAGAAAGAAATTTTTTATGAACGCCATAACAGAGGAAGTTTTCAGAAAGAAGCTTCAATTGAAAATATAATCAAGGCGGCATATTTCTTTAAATCGGCTTTATCCAATTATCCCGAGTCGTCATGGACTGTTGAGCTTGACATTAAGATGGAATACGCCGATTCTCTGCTTCGCTATATAGATCTTTTTTTTAACGAGGACTGATGTTTAATTTCGATTTTGTTAATATAGTTTTTATTTCTGCCGGTCTTGCCATGGATGCTTTTTCCGTAGCACTTTCGACCGGATTCTGTCTTAACGAAATACGAAAGGGTCATTATCTGCGTTTATCCTTATCTTTCGGTTTCTTTCAGTTTATGATGCCTCTCATCGGCTACATTGCCGGAAAAAAAATTGAACCTGTTATACGCGATTATGATCACTGGGCGGCATTCGTTCTTCTTTCAATAGTCGGAATCAAAATGATTCACGAATATTTTGAAAAACAGAAAACCGAATGTGAGCAGGTCGATCCGACTTGCGGCAAACGGCTTCTGATTTTGTCAGTAGCAACAAGTATTGATGCACTTGCAGTCGGAATTACTTTCGGAGTCATGGGAAAAGCCATATTCGTTCCATCCGTCATCATCGGAATAATATGCGCTCTTTTTACCGCTGCCGGAGTTTATCTCGGTAAAAGATTCGGTTCAATAATCGGTAAAAAAGCGGAAATTATCGGCGGACTTTTCCTGATTGCGATCGGAGTAAAAATTCTTCTGGAACATTTGCTTTTTTAACCAAATTCACTTCAGTTAACTCTTTAAACATAATTTAAGTTGACCGATTTTCTAATTTGTTTAGAATTAAGGTATTATTTCTTTTGGAGACTTAGATGTTTAATCCTTCCATTGAACAAATGCCGCGTCAGGAGCTCGAAGCTTTGCAGCTTGAGAGATTAAAGAAAGCCCTTGAATCAGCTCAGAGAACACCTTTCTACAAGAAACAGTTTTCAGACAATAATATAGACATAACAAAAATCAATTCTTTATCCGATCTAAAAAAACTACCTTTTACAACCAAAAGCGACTTGCGAGTTAGTTATCCCGACGGGATGTGTGCTGTCGACAGAAACATCATCGTAAGAATGCATGCATCATCCGGAACGACCGGAAAATCCACCGTTATATTTTATACACGAAAAGACATAGAAGAATGGTCAAGCCTTGTTGCAAGAGGATTATATTCTTCGGGAATACGTCCCGAAGATGTTTTTCAGAATATGATGGGATATGGTTTATTTACCGGCGGACTGGGGCTTCATTACGGTGCAGAAAAACTCGGCTGCATGATAATCCCTTCAGCAACCGGAAACTCATTAAAGCAGATTCAGCTGATTCAGGATTTCAAGACTACGGCAGTTCACATCACACCGAGCTACGCGCTTCATCTTGCCGACGTAATTAACGGCGAAGGAATAAATCCGGCCGATCTCGGAATACGAAAAGCTGTTCTCGGTGCAGAACCTTATTCCGAAGCTACAAGAGACAAGATTCAGGAAATTTACGGACTTAAGGCATACAATAATTACGGACTCTCTGAAATGAACGGCCCTGGGGTTGCATTTGAATGCGAAGAACTCGGCGGAATGCACATCTGGGAAGATTTCTATATTCCTGAAATCATCAATCCCGAAACCGGCGAGAATCTTCCTGACGGAGAAACCGGCGAACTAGTCATCACGCATATCAACCGCGAAGCCATGCCGATCTTCCGTTACAGAACACGCGACCTGACACGCATAATCCCTGAGCCTTGCCCATGCGGAAGAACACATAAGAGAATTGACCGCATGAAAGGAAGAACCGACGATATGCTCATAATCAGCGGAGTGAATATTTTTCCTTCGCAGATAGAATCCGTACTTATGAATATTCCTGAAGTCGGAAACAACTATCAGATTGTAGTAGACAGAGAAAATAATCTTGATAAGATTCATATTAAGGTAGAGCTCTATTCAAAAATGTTTCACGGCGACATCAAGGAACTCGATTCTCTCAGAAAAAACATCACCGATCTTCTCAAATCAACAATAATAGTTACTCCGAAAATTGAGCTTCTTGAACCGGGTTCGCTTCCGCCTTCAACCGGAAAAGCAGTCAGAGTGATTGACAATAGAAAAATATAAGGAGGACACATGCCTCATCAATTATCAATTTTCGCAGAAAACAAACCGGGAAAGATAGAAAAAATCACCGGAATTATCGCAGAAGGTCAAATCAACATTCGCGCGGTTACAATTTCCGATGCGGGCGACTACGGTATAATAAAACTTCTTGTGGATAATCCCGAAAGAGGATTTGAACTTCTGAAATCCGAAAACATCGCAGTAAACCTGAAAGAAATTATTGCCGTTAAAATAGAAGATAAAATCGGCGGGCTTCATGAAATATCAAAAGTCCTGCGAGAGAATAACATCAACGTCAACGACTCTTACGGATTTATCACAGAACCTAAAAAAGAAGCTGTTTTCATATTTCAGGTCGCAGATCCCATTCATGCTGAAAACATTCTCAAGAAAGAAGGATTCTCTCTTCTTTCGGACAGAGAGCTTTATCTTATATAAATTATGCTTTACCGTATAAGCCGCGGTAAAAAAATGTAAGCATGTTAACCGACTGCATCAAACTGTTTTTTCTTTTTTCTAAAATCGGTCTCTTTTCAATAGGAGGCGGCTACGTCATGCTTCCGATGATGCGCCGCGAACTTGTTGAAAAACGCGGCTGGCTTAGCGATCAGGAGCTTCTTGACTACTACGCGCTCTCTCAGGCTGTTCCGGGCATCATTGCAACTAATACATCCACATTCGTCGGCTTCAAACGCGCCGGCTTCGCAGGAGCCTTCAGCGCAACAGCCGGAATGATTTTCCCTTCACTTGTCGTCATCATTGCAATTGCAGTCTTTTTTACCAGAATGCAGGAAAATATTATCGTCCAAAAAGCTTTCACGGGAATCAGAATCGCGGTTGCAGCACTTCTTGTAATTACAGTCAAAGATCTTTTTCAGAAATCAGTTCATTCAATATTAAGCGGAATTCTTGTATTTACCGCATTCGCTCTTATCGTCTTTGCAGGCATTTCACCGGTTCCGGTTATCCTCGCGGGAGTAATCTGTGCACTGATCGGAACAAAAGCAATCGGAGGAAAGAAATGACTTATCTGATGCTTTTTTCTGTTTTTTTCAGAATCGGGCTTTTTACAATCGGCGGCGGGCTCGCTTCACTTCCTCTGCTTTATAATGAAATGGTAGACGGAGGTTTTCTCTCGCGTCAGGAATTCATTGATATGCTGGCTGTTTCACAATCAACTCCCGGCCCGATCGGAATAAATATGGCGACCTACACAGGTTATAAAATTGCCGGAATAACCGGATCAATAACTGCCACGGTTGGAATGGCTGCTCCTTCATTTATAATCATAATAATCATTGCTTCTTTCATCAGAAACTTCGACAAAAACAAATACATTCGTTCTATACTTTTTGTTCTCCGGGCTCTTTCTCTCGGATTAATAGCTTCTGCTGCATGGTATGTTTTTGCAAATTCTGTAATTTCAGAAGGTATTAAAATTTTTGAAAGCTCAAATCTGCCTTTTCTAATTCTTTTTGCTGCAATAGCTCTTTGTTTTAATACATTTAAAAGAATTCATCCGGCCGTTTTTATCGCCATAGGCGCAATCGCCGGAATTCTTTTCCTATAATTATTCATTGTTCATTATTAATTATTAATTGTCCTTTCGTCCGGTTCTGTTTCAGCGGAAAACTGATTTCAGCAGTTACACCCTTTTCAGAATTATTCGTTATAGAAATATTTCCTCCGTGAAGCTGAACGCTTTCCTTAACAAAAGATAAACCGAGTCCGGTTCCTTTTTTTGATGTTGAAGCCGATGGAATTGAATAGAATTTATCAAAAATCTTTTGAAGTGCATAATCAGGAATTCCGCTTCCCTGATCTATTACCAAAATTACTGCGTTGTCATTCTTTACTTCACAATTAATTTCGACAACCGATCCGGCTGATGAATGTTTAACCGCATTATCCGCAATATTCAGAAGAGAATGTCTTACCAGAAAATATTCACCTTCTATAATTATATTTTCATCACAATTTATTTTTAGTTCTATACCGGAGCTTTCAGCCTGCGGTAGAAGACTTTGAGTTACATCTTCTATTACATCTGCTGCTTTAATTTTTTCAACAGATTTGAGACCTTCCCTGTTTTCAAGCGCGGAAAGAAGAAGCATTTTTTCTATCAAGGAATGAATCCTAGACGATTCGCGCAAAATATTTGCAGCAAACTTTTCTTTTTGTTCTTCTGAAAGTTTTTCAGTTAAGAGTTCCGCTGCGCTTCTAATTGAGCTTAAAGGTGATTTTATTTCATGAGTCAGGGCATTAACATAATTCTCAATATACTTTTTGCCTTTAAGTTCCTTGAAAACCTTTTCAAAAGCGAGAGCCAAATCATTAATTTCACTTCCCGAAAACTTCGGCGGAAGGGAATGCCTGTTTTCTTTGAGTGAATTAATAAATGCTGTCAGTTTTTTTATAGGTGAAGTTATCCAGAAAGATAAAATGATGCTGATTACAGTAAAAGCGGCAAAACTAATAAATCCGAGAAACATGACTCTTTTTCTAGCGAGATAAATGAAAGAAGAAATACTCTTCTTGGATTTCTCAACTGTAACACTTCCGATAATTATTCCATTACTTTTAATAGGCGCCGCAACATAAAGAAGACCTTCTTCTTCGGTTGTTATTTTAGAAGAACGGACTCCGTATTCACCGCGCAGAGTCAGATAAACATCATTCCAGTTTGAAAAATCCTTACCCGTCCTTTCTCCGTTTCTTGAATCAAAAAGAACGATGCCGTTTCTGTCACAAACATAAAACTGCAGATCAACATTAGTTTTCAGATGCGAATAGATTTTCGCGGAAAACTTTTTCTGATATGTTATGTCCGAAAGTTCGGAAATCCTTTTAACTGAAATCTTTCCGTCTGTTATATCTTCTTCGATAAGCGCCGCAAGAATATGAGCTGTGTCATTCATCGATTCTTCAACGGTTTCAAAATAACGCGGGCGGATATCATTGACAATGATATCGAAAACGTAATAAAGCCCGGCACCGAAAACCAGAAAAAACGCAATGAAGAGACGGAACTTGATATTCACAGATTATCCTTTAGAGAATATCCGATTCCGCGGTGAGTTTCAATCGGATCTACATCGGGATTAACCGCTTTAAGTTTTGCTCTCAGCATTTTTATATGCGCGTCGACCGTGCGGTCAAAGCTGTCATCGGGCTCAAGCCAGACCAGATCCATTATCTTCTGACGCTCAAAAATCCAACCCGGCCTGTTCGCAAACAGAACAAGAATATCAAACTCATATCTCGAAAGAGAAAGTTTTTTGCCGAAATAAGTAATCTGTCTTTTATTCATATCAATCTGAAAAGGAGAATCGGTGTTTTTATCAGATGATTCAGTTCTTCTGAACACGGCTTTTATACGCGCAGTCACTTCTCTCGGACTGAAAGGTTTTGAAACATAGTCATCAGCACCGAGTTCAAGACCCAGAATTCTGTCAATTTCATCCGAACGCGCGGTAAGACAAAGAACCGGAATCTTTGAAGATTGTCTGATTTTTTTCAGGACATCGAAACCGCTCATGTCGGGAAGCCCGATGTCAAGAATCACAAAATCGCATTTCTTATCCGCAACAATGGATAAAGCATCCTTGCCTGTTTGAACCCAGGTGGAAGCAAAACCTTCGGTTTTTAAGGCATAAATCAGACTATCCGCGATACCGGATTCATCTTCAGCAATCAATATTATTTTTTCTGTGTTCATGTCAAAATAATTTGATTATAATGAAAAAAGTCCATGATTTTTTTAAAGACAAAAAAGATCATTCTGCGGGAATTTTTTAATATTTGGCTAAATCTTAATTTGATATTATATAATATTTTTCATTTAAATTGTTCAATTTAAATGTTCTTAAATCAAATGAAAACTTATGCAAATAGTATTTAGTCATCCATCCTCGTTCGTCGGCAGGCTCTGATTCATTATGAGACACAGGTACAATAATTGTATTCTCATCAATAAATTCTAATTTATCACCATCCCAAATTCCTTCATATATTGTTTTACAATTTCCCAAATCGTACAACTCAAGCCCTCTAATACCTGGGCCTGTTCCAGAATCAATAAATAAGATATTTTTATAAATACCCATAAAAAACTGTTCATTAATTCTTTTAATAATTGGATGTTTATATTTTCTATAATCAATTGTCTTGAGGTTTTTATAAACTTCAAAACCACTTAATGAATTATCAATAATTGGTTCAAATATTATATAATTATCATAAACAATAGTTCGATAAAGATTTTTAGAATTATTCTTTTGATTATTATAAATACCAATATATTTATTGTCGCTTGAGAAATTGACAAACTCTTTATTTTCTTTTTTATCTAAAACAGTTGTGTAATCCAGACTACAACTTAAGAATATTAACATCACAATCATGGAATATTTTTTCATAAAATCTCCCTTAACCCAAATTTAAATAACAAGAAACGAATGTAGCTAGTCAGCGAAGCGGAATCAGATCCGATATGCCGGAATAGCCCGAGAATTAATTATCTTTTGACTGCACCGTAAATGCAGAGCACTGAATTCTGTGAAACAAAAATGGAACATAGTGTTTAGCTAATGTAAAATGATGCCCCCTCTTTTTACTTGAAGCTTACTTCCAGCTTCTTACCTAAAACATCAGCTACCTTCTCAAGTGTAGACAATCTTATACTTTCAGTATGATTTTCAAGTCTTGATACAGCACTTTTAGTTGTTTTCTAACGCTTAGCAAATTCCTCTTGAGTCATCCCTTTCTTTGTTCTCATTTCTTTAATTTGAGATCCAATTCTAAGATTATGATATTCTTCAATTACTCCCTTTTTAAAGCCTGGAGACTTTTTTTCACGTTTTGCTATATACTTATCAAGATCACTCATTTTGGTTTCTCCTTTTTTAATCATTAGCTTAACGACATTAATAATATTCTACAATTGTTTCAAGATTTTCTGCTTCAAACATAGATTTCGGAGAAATAACTTTTTCATAATAAGGGATATTATGACCATATCTGCTTTTCATTATTTTTTTTACAAAAGGATCTGATAAATCAAAATCTTTAAGATATTCTAACTTTCCAACTTCAATATTTAGAACATGATTATACATTTTCCAGACTAATTCTGTACAATAGATTCTCTTATTGTCCCATCCGAAATAAATATCATAATTCTTATTTAAAAATATCTTTCCAAAAGATTTCATTTCAGCAATTTTCGCATCTGTTAAAAATTCATCGGATTTTTTTATTCGTTTAATAACATAATGATTATTTTTACCTCTCTTGATGAAGCCTGCTAATTTAGTATATTTCACAGGTTGAATTGCTTCTTGGACATACCATTCGTTATTGATTTTGAATATAATAGCAACATGGGTCACTGCTGTCCCATAGAATCATGAGAAAATAAGAAAAATGCTATTAATTCTCAA